>NZ_JAMYUO010000009.1:0-211263 GCF_040323125.1 Mesorhizobium sp. M0062 | reverse complement strand
TTTTTTTATACCCCTATTGTTTTGTGCGCCACACCCACCTCTCCACCCCCCCCGTGTGGGGGGGTGGCCCCCCGCCCCCCGGTGTGGGGGGGGGGGGTTCTCGTAGTACGCAGTCCCCCACCCCGGCGCTTCGCGCCGACCCTCCCCACAAGGGGGAGGGTAAAGGAAGGCGACGGTAAGCTCTCAGAACGTCACCGCGATAAGCACCGCCGACAGCAACCCGAACAGCCCAATCAGCAGATAGTCCGCCACCTGGTACAATTTCAGCGCCTGCCTGATGTCCTGGCTTTCCGCCGCGCGCCTACCGCCTTCGCCCATATAGGCGTCCTCGACGATGACGCCGCCATAGCTGCGCGGGCCGGCGAGCGCCAAGCCGAGCGCGCCAGCCATCGCCGCCTCCGGCCAGCCGGCATTGGGCGAGCGGTGCTTTTTGGCGTCGCGCCGCATTGCTTGCCAGGCGTTGCGGGGATCGGCGCCGTCAACGAGAAAGGCGGCGGCAACGATCAGCAACGCGGTCAGCCGGGACGCCGGCAGGTTGATCCAGTCGTCGAAGAGTGCCGCCGCGCGGCCGAAGGCCTCGTGGTGCGGGGTGCGGTGGCCGATCATCGAATCGGCGGTGTTGGCGGCCTTGTAGGCGACGCCGCCGGCCAGACCGCAGACACCTGTCCAGAAGGCGGGCGCAACGATGCCGTCGGAGAAATTCTCGGCCAGGCTTTCGATGGCGGCGCGGCTGACGCCGGCATGGTCGAGCTTCTCTGGGTCGCGGCCGACGATGCGCGCAACCGCAATGCGGCCGAGCGCCAGCCCGCCGGTATCCAGCGAATCGGCCACCGCCTCGACATGTTCGGTAAGGCTCTTTTGCGACAGCAGCGACGAGGCCAGGATTGCCGTGATGATCATGCCGGCAGGAAAGAGCTGCCAGAGCAGGATTTGCACGATGAAGGCGATTGCCGCCGGCACCAGCACGATCACCAGCAGCGCCTGCACGCCGCGGCGGCGACGCAGCGCGTCGGAATCAGTGTCGCGGTTGAGCCTGAGGTCGAGAAAGGCTATCAGCCTGCCGAACCAGGTGACGGGATGGCCGACGGCACGGAACAGCCAGTCCGGGTAACCCAGGATGCGTTCGATGGCCAGCGACAGGAAAGCGATCAGGATCGACATGAAGCTTTCTGATGGAGCGATTACTGTGGTGGATCACGGTGGATCCCTTGGCCGGGCGAGGGCGCTCTTCCCTCACGCGCCACAACCTTTCGTCGATCTCTCGACAGGTATCAATCCGCACTCCTACCCGCTTTTCGAGCTGCCCGCCACCGCCCTGTCACGATTGCCGGAAGCCGCGCGCCTGCGTGAGCTGGCCAGGGTCGCGGCCGGCGCCTATGGCGCGCCTTCGGACGAGAATGTGGCGGTCGCCCCGGGCACGCAGATCCTGCTGCCGCGCGTCGCCTCGCTGGTCAGCCCCGGCAAGGCGCTGGTGCTCGGGCCGACCTATGCCGAGCATGCCAGGGCCGCCGCGATTGCCGGCCATGCGGTGGCGGAGGTCGACGATTTCGAGGCGCTTGCCGGAGCCGAAATTGCCATCGTCGTCAATCCCAACAATCCCGACGGGCGAGTCGTGTCGCGGGAAAGGCTGCTTCGGCTTGCCGAGACATTGCGCGCCATAGGCGGTCTGCTGGTCGTCGACGAAGCCTTCATGGATGTCGGCCCGCACGCGGAAAGCCTGGCCGGCGATGTCGGGCGGGGCGGCATGGTCGTGCTGCGCTCGTTTGGCAAGTTCTTCGGTCTCGCCGGCCTGCGGCTCGGCTTCGCACTTTCCGATGCAGCGACGGTCGAAAGGCTTGAAACGCAATTCGGCCCTTGGGCGGTCGCCGGCCCAGCGCTCGAATACGGCATCCGCGCGCTTGCCGACAGCGGCTGGCAGGCCGACATGCGGCGGCGGCTGGCGCAGGATGCGGCGCGGCTCGATGCGCTGCTTTCGCGCTTTGGCGTTGCTGTCGCCGGCGGCACGACGCTGTTTCGCTATCTCCGGCTTGCCGATGCACCGGGGCTGTTTTCGACGCTCGGCGAGCGCGGCATATTGCTCAGGCATTTTTCCGAGCGTCCCCAGGTGCTCCGCGCGGGGCTGCCTGGAAGTCAGGAGGAATGGCAGCGGCTCGAATCGGCGCTTGCCGACTGGCACGCACGGCGCGACGATGGGTCGAAGGAGATCGCGCCATGATCCATATCTGTTCGCTGGCAAAGCTTGAGGAGACGGTGGCCAAAAGCGGCGCCGAGCGCGTGCTGTCGCTGCTCGCTGCCGGCACCGAGGTGACGCGGCCGGCCTCAATCGCGAGGGAAAACCACCTGCATCTGGTCATGCACGACATCGCGGTGGCGCAGGACGGCATGACCATGCCCGGCGAAGGCCATGTGCGCAATCTGCTCGATTTCGCCCGGAAATGGGACCGCGCCAAACCCATGGTCGTCCATTGCTATGCCGGCATCAGCCGCTCGACCGCCTCGGCCTATATCATTGCGGCGGCGCTCGCCCCGAAGCGCGACGAAGTCGAACTTGCGCAGACATTGCGGAAGCTTTCGCCCTCGGCGACACCCAATCCACGGTTGATCGCCGTCGCGGATGCTCTGCTCTCACGACAAGGCCGCATGATCGAAGCGATCGAGGCGATCGGACGCGGCGCCGATGCTTTTGAGGGTACGCCTTTCGTGTTGAAGATCGACGGCTAAGGCGGCCCGCTATGCCAGCCAGTCGGCAAGCTTCGCCTTGCGCACATCCTTCAACAGGGTGATGAAGCCGTCGGCCTGATGCTCCGCCGTCAGTCGGCCTTTCTCGGCCGTGGCAATGCTGGCATCGCCGACCACGCCGTTGGGGTTGAGATCCCCAGCGATCCAGGCGAAAGCGTGCGTTCCGGTGTGGCGCAGCAGCGCAAATTCGGTTTCGGCGCGGGCGACCTTGGAGGCGAAATTGTCGGCCTTGGCCATGTCGACTAACTCCGGGCGAAAATGCAGCATCAACGAGGTCTCGACGTCGCCGCCATGGATGCCATGGCGGTCTTCCAGCTCGGTGTACATGCCGGCGGGGCGGCCGAAGCGCTGCCAGCTGGTCTTCACCGCCAGCATCCTCTCACGCACGCGCAGCTCGCGCGTGACGATGCCCATGATCTCTTCATTGCCGCCATGCGAGTTGACGACGATCAGTTTCCTTACGCCTGCGCGGGCAACGGACAGGCCAAGCTCGGTCCAGGCATCGACCAGGGTGGCCGCCGGCAGGGTGAGCGTGCCCGGCGCCTGCAGATGCTCGTTCGACTTGCCGACCGTTTGGACCGGCAGGATGCGGATGTCGAGATCGCCGGGCAGGCGGGCGATGACCGTCTCCAGCATGCCGTTCATGATCGAGGTATCGGTTGATACAGGCAGATGCGGGCCGTGCTGCTCGATGGCCGCCACCGGCAGCACGGCAATCGTCGCCTCCGGATCGATCGCGGCGTATTCGGTGGTCCGGTAGTCGCCCCACCAAACGCGTCTGTTTGCAACGGTCATGTCATGCCTCTTGACTGTGAGGGAGACCTAGCGCGCCAAACGTCGCCTGTCGATCACCCAGCCGCAATCGCCTCGACCTCGACCTTGAACTCCGGCCGCGCAAAGCCTGACACGATCATCAGCGTCGAGGCGGGCGCGGGGCTGGCAAACAAGCGGTCGCGGACGTCCATATAGGGCCGCAGAAAGGCGCGGTCGGTGACGTAGGCGTTGATGCGCACGATGTCGCCTAGCCCCAGCCCGGCTTCAGCCAGAATCGCCGCTATGTTTTGAAAGCAGAGCTCGGCCTGCGCGCCAGCATCCTCGGGGATCTGGTCGTCCGCCGTGATGGCGACCTGGCCGGAGCACAGAACCAGCCGCTTGCCTGGCGGCACCTCGACGCCGTGGCTGTAGCGGGCGAAAGGCGGCTTGATCGACTTCGGCGCGAGGTATCTGAACATGGCAATCTCCTGTCTGCGAGACCAGCCTAAGACGTGACCGATAGTACGTTCAAGATGTGGTGCATGGCACAAGGGCGATTGTGGACAGGCGTCCAAAAAATAGGCACGATGCCTCCCGCACAGCATGACCCGTCCGGTGTTGGCAGTGACTGCCGCGCAAGCAGGCGGCCCGGGCGGTGGCATGTGTCTTGCTTCTTGGATCAATGGTGTCGAGCCCGGCGCGTGACGCTCCGGAGCCAACAAAGGGTGGTGTCGATGTACGGAAAACAGAAGATTTCAGCGCTTGCGGTCGCGTTGCTTGGAGCCGGCACGTTCGGCGCGGCAGCAAACGAGAAGGTCACCTTCGGCACCAACTGGCTGGCCGAGCCCGAGCATGGCGGCTACTACCAGGCCGTCGCCGACGGCACCTACGCTGCATGTGGCCTCGACGTGACGATTTCGCAGGGAGGTCCGCAGGTCAGCGGGCGGCCGCTGCTGCTGGCCGGCAAGCTCGATTTCTACATGGGCGGCAATCTGCTGTCGGCCTTCGACGCCGTCCAGCAGGGCATCCCGATGCGCGTCGTCGCCGCCGATTTCCAGAAGGACCCTCAAGTCATCATGTCCCACCCGGGGCAGGGGCTGGACAAGTGGGAGGATTTGAAGAACGCCGACCAGTACATTCTCGGCGACGAGGGCGTCCAGACCTTCTTCCAGTGGATGGTCATCGAACTCGGTTTCGATGCCGCCAAGCGCGTGCCCTACACCTACAACACCGCTCCATTCCTGGCCAACAAGAAGTCGATCCAGCAGGGTTACGTCACCTCGGAGCCTTTTGCGGTCAAGAAGGAAGGCGGCTTCGTGCCCAACCAGTTCCTGCTCGCCGACTATGGCTGGGACACCTATTCGACGACGATCGAGGTGATGCAGGACACGATCGACAAGCGGCCGGAGGTGGTCCAGTGCTTCGTCGATGGCTCGGCCAAGGGCTGGTACAACTACCTCTACGGCGACAACAAGGCCGCCAACGAGATGATCAAGAAAGACAATCCCGACATGAGCGACGAGCAGATTGCCTTCTCGATCGAGCAGATGAAGAAGTTCGGCCTGGCCGATTCCGGCGACACCGAAAAGCTCGGCATCGGCGCCATGAACGAAGACCGGATCAAGAGCTTTTATGACAAGATGGTCAAGGCCAAGGTCACGCCCGAGGGCATCGATATCAAGAAGGCCTATACGCTGGCCTTCATCAACAAAGGTGTCGGAATCGAGCTGAAGAAGTAATCGTGAAGCTGGAAAAGATGGCGCAGGCGCCCATGACGGCATCGGGTGAAGGCCCGATGCTGCTGACGCTGCGCCATGTCGGCAAGGTGTTTTCCAATGGCGTGACTGCATTGAGCGACGTCGATCTCGCCATCCGCGAGGGCGATTTTGTCAGCCTGCTCGGGCCCTCCGGCTGCGGCAAGTCGACGGCGTTGAGGCTGATCGCGGGCCTGTCGACGCCGACATCCGGTCAACTCGACTGGGGCGGTTCGATCGACCGCGCCAATATCGGCTTCGTCTTCCAGGAACCGACGCTGCTGCCCTGGGCCAATGTCTTCGACAATGTCTGGCTGCCGCTCAGGCTGAAAGGCGCGTCGCGCGCCAAGGCGGCGCCGGCGGTGACGGAGATGCTGGAGCGGGTGCACCTGACCGGTTTCGAAAACGCCGTGCCGCGCGAGCTTTCCGGCGGGATGAAGATGCGCGTCTCGATCGCACGCGCCATGGTGACGAAGCCGCGCATTCTGTTGATGGACGAGCCGTTCGCCGCACTCGACGAGATCACCCGCTTCAAGCTCAACAACGATCTTCTGGAGCTGTGGCAGGACGAGCGCTTCACCGTCGTCTTCGTCACCCACAGCGTCTTCGAAAGCGTGTTCCTGTCCAACCGCGTCGTCGTCATGGCGGCGCGGCCGGGCCGCGTCCATGCCGAGTTGGCAATCGATGCCGCCTATCCACGCGACGAGGTGTTTCGCACCTCGCCCGACTATGCCGCGCTCTGCCGCCAGGCCTCGGACATCCTGGTCAACGCCATCAACACATCAGCCGGACCGCACCATGACGGCCATTGATCAGAATGCCGCAACGCTCGACGCGGAAGAGGCCGGCCGCGTACGCCAGGAGCGGCTGGAGCGGATCGGCCGGTGGGTCTTGCCTTTGGCGATCATGATCCTGGCGATCTGGCTGTGGGACCGCATTTGCGTGTGGAACGCGATCCCGCAATATATTCTGCCGCGCCCCGGCGTGGTGCTGTGGACGCTCTATAGCGATGCCGGGCTCCTGTTCTCCGCGCTGCTGGTCACGTTGCGCATAACCTTTCTCAGCCTGCTGCTCGCGGTCGTCGGCGGCGTCGGACTGGCGGTGCTGTTTGCGCAATCGAAATGGGTGGAGATGTCGTTCTTTCCCTTCGCCATCGTGCTGCAGGTAACGCCGATCGTGGCGGTCTTCCCGCTCATCAACATCTATGTGGACAACCAGACGGTGAAGCTTTTGCTTTGCGCCTGGATCGTTGCGTTCTTCCCGATCCTGTCCAACACCACGCTCGGCCTCAATTCGGTCGACCGCAATCTGCGCGACATGTTCAAGCTCAACGGCGCGACGCGCTGGCAGCAATTGCGCTATCTCAGACTGCCGGCGGCCATGCCGTATTTTCTAGGAGGCTTGAAGATCGCCGGCGGTCTGTCGCTGATCGGCGCCGTGGTGGCCGAGTTCGTCGCCGGCGCGCAGGGACAATCCTCAGGGCTCGCCTCGCGCATCATCGAGGCCGGCTACCGCCTCAACGCGCCAAGGCTTTTCGCGGCGCTGATCCTGATCTCGCTCACCGGCATATTGATCTTCCTGGTGCTGTCGCTCGTGTCGCATCTCATCCTGCGCCGCTGGCACGAGAGCGCGCTGAAGCATGAGCGGTAGGGGGGTTGGGTGACGTGATTGAGATGCTGGCGCGAAACACCCCCCTCTGGCCTGCCGGCCATCTCCCCCTCAAGGGGGGAGATTGGACGTCATCCGGGATTTCGCCAATTATCGACGTTGGAAGACGGGTGCTGTCGGAAAAGCTGCCAATCTCCCCCCTTGAGGGGGAGATGCCCGGCAGGGCAGAGGGGGGCGGTCCTTGATACCGACCTCTGGCTCGTACCATCTCACCAACGTCCGCCTTCACCGGTCGCTGACATCAGGTCTTGCCCCCACTTACGACACCGACGGTTTCGCGCTGGCCGACATCGCCGTCGCCGACGGTAAGCTCTCCAGCATCGCCGCGCACAAGAAATCAAAAGCGCCAGCCACCGCCATCGACCTTGCCGGCCGCATCATCCTGCCGTGCTTCGTCGACTGCCACACCCATATCGACAAGGGCCAGATCTGGCCGCGCAAACCCAATCCCGACGGCAGTTTCATGGGCGCGCTCAATGCCACCAGCGCCGACCGTGCAGCGCGCTGGAGCGCCGAGGACGTGGCGCGGCGCATGGATTTCTCTTTGCGCTCGGCCTACGCGCACGGCACCAAGGCCTTGCGCACTCATCTCGACAGCGTGCCGCCACAGGAGGAAATCTCCTGGCCGGTGTTCGAGGCGATGCGGGAGAAATGGCGCGGCCGCATCGAATTGCAGGCAGCCTGCCTGCTCGGCATCGAAGGCGTGCGCGACAGAAAGTGGTTCGAGAGGCTGGCCAAGCGTGTGGCTGCGGCCAAGGGCGTGCTCGGCGTCGTCACCTATATGGTGCCGGATCTCGAAGAGCTTCTCGACAAGGTGTTCGCCGAGGCGAACAAGCACGGGCTCGATCTCGATTTCCACGCCGACGAGACCGACGATATCGCGGCGATCTCGCTGAAGAAGATTGCCGAGGCCGCACTCTGGAACGGTTTTGAGGGCAACATCCTGGTGGGACATTGCTGCTCGCTGGCGCGCCAGCCGGACCTCGACGTGCTCGACACGCTGGACAAGGTCGCCAAGGCCAAACTTGCCGTGGTGTCGCTGCCGATGTGCAATCTCTATCTGCAGGACCGGCGCGCCGACCAGACCACGCCACGCTGGCGCGGCGTGACCTTGCTGCACGAGATGAAGGCGAGGGGCATTGCGGTCGCGGTCGCCTCCGACAACACCCGCGATCCTTTCTATGCCTATGGCGATCTCGACATGCTGGAGGTCTACCGCATGGCGACGCGCATCCTGCATTTCGACCATCCGGTCGGCGACTGGCCGCAGACGGTGGCGGCGACGCCGGCCAAGGTGATGCGGCTCGACGGTGTCGGGACACTGGCAGCCGGTGGCAGCGCCGATTTCATCGTCTTCAAAGGGCGGAGCTGGACGGAATTGCTCTCGCGGCCCGAATCGGATCGCATCGTCGTGCGCGACGGCCGAGCGATCGACAGGCAATTGCCCGACTATGCCGAGCTCGACGAACTGATGGTGGAATGATGGATGTTTCGGCGCTCAAACGCGATCTCGACGGGATAAAGCTCGACGACAATCCGGCCATCGTCCAGCAGAAGAGCCGCGACTTCTACTGGTACAGCCCGGTGCTGAAGCAGCAGCTCGACCACGTCACCGGCGACCTGATCGTGACACCGAAGACCGAGGCCGAACTGATCCGTGTGCTCGCCGCCTGCCACCGCCACGGCGTTCCGGTGACGCCGCGCGGCAGCGGCACCGGCAATTACGGTCAGGCGATGCCGCTATCGGGCGGCGTGGTTTTGAACCTTGCCGAGATGAACGAGATCAAGGCCATAGCGCCGGGCCGCGTCGTCACCGGGCCGGGCGCGATCCTCGCCGACATCGACAGAGCGACGCGCGCGCATTCCGGGCAGGAACTGCGGCTGTCGCCGTCGACCTACAACACCGCCTCGATCGGCGGCTTCATCGCCGGCGGCTCGGGCGGCGTTGGCTCGATCAATTTCGGCGGTCTGCGTGATTTCGGCAATGTGCTGCGGCTGCGCGTCGTCACCATGGAAACCGAACCGAAGGCGCTCGAACTCACCGGCGAGGATTTGCACAAAGTCACCCACGCCTATGGCACCAACGGCATCATCACCGAGGTCGAGATGCCGCTGACTGCAGCCTATGAATGGATCGACGTGATCGTCGGCTTCGACGCTTTCATGCCGGCAGCCCGCTACGGCAACGCGCTGGCACGCCAGGACGGCATCCTGACCAAGCTGATCACGCCGATCGCCGCGCCCGTGCCGCAGCTCTATTTCAAGCGCCACCAGAAGTTCTTCCGGGACGGGCAAAGCATCTGCGTCGTCATGGTTGCCCGGCATGGGCTAGACGCGTTCCTCGCCTTCACCCGCCGCGCCGGCGGCGAAGTCATCTTCAATGCGGCGACGGCAACGGACGAAGAGAAAAAGGGCCTGCCGCCGGGCTTCGAACTGGCGTGGAACCACACCACGCTCAGGGCACTGCGGGTCGATCCCGCGATCACCTATCTGCAATCGCTCTATCCGTTTCCCAACCAGCTGGCGCTGGTGGAGAAGATGGACGCGATGTTTCCGAACGAGGTCTTTTCGCATCTCGAATTCGTGCGCCTCGACGGCAACATCACCTGCTTCGGCCTGCCGCTGGTGAAATTCACCACCGAGGCGCGGCTCAACGAAATCATCCGGCTGCATGAGGAGAACGGCTGCCCGATCTTCAACCCGCACCGCTACACGCTGGAAGAGGGCGGCATGAAGCAGACGGATGAAATCCAGCTCGCCTTCAAGCGCGAGACCGATCCGCAAGGCCTGCTCAATCCCGGCAAGATGATCGCCTGGGAAAATCCGGATTACGACTATCGCTCGGGCCGGACTTTTTTGTTCAAGGGTTTGCAGAAAGCAGAATGAGCAGAGGTTTGAGCTTGAGCACCCCCCTCTGTCCTGCCGGCACAGGCCCTACGCTGCCGCTTCGGGCGTTCGTCGTTTGGAAAGCCAAGCAATTGGCTTCCCATCGGCTTCGCCGACCACTTCTCACCCCTCGCAAGGGGGGAGATTGGCAGCCTGAACGCCGCAGCCAATCTGACACGCTGACAATTAGTGAAAGCGATGCGGCAGTCCGATCTCCCCCCTTGAGGGGGAGATGCCCGGCAGGGCAGAGGGGGGTGCCTCGCGCCGACCCCGGCAATGCCTTCCCATGAAAGTCCTCGTCCTTTACGCACACCCGGTGGAGACCAGCTTCAATGCCAGCCTGCACCGCACGATCGTCGAGCGGCTGACGACCGCCGGCCATGAGGTCGACGATTGCGATCTCTATGCCGAGGATTTCGACCCCAGGCTGACGCGCGGGGAGAGGCTGGATTATCATAACCAACGCAGCCCTGCGGACCCGGCCGCGCCCCATGTCGAGCGTTTGCTGCGGGCTGAGGCGCTGGTGCTGTCATATCCCGTCTGGAACTACGGTTTTCCGGCCATCCTGAAGGGTTATTTCGATCGCGTGTTTCTGCCCGGCGTGTCGTTCAAATTGGCCGACGGCAAGGCGCAGCCGTCGCTCCACAACATCCGCAAGCTGACCGCCGTCACCACCTATGGCGGCAGCCGCTTCCGCGCCATGCTGATGGGCGATCCGCCACGCAGATTGGTCAAGCGGATGCTGCGCGCGACGATCGGGCCCGGCGCCTCGGTGTCCTACCTCGCTCATTATTCGATGAACCTGTCGACCGACGAGACGCGGGCAGCCTTCATGGCCAAGGTCGCGGCCGGGATGGATGAATTCTGATGCGCGTGCTGGTGGTCTATTGCCATCCGGTGCCCGAAAGCTTTTGCGCCGCGATCAGAGATGCCGCAGTCGATGTGCTGAAGGCACGCGGCTGGGAGGTGCGGCTGCTCGACCTCTATGCGGAGAAATTCGATCCGGTGATGGGCTGCGAAGAGCGACGCGCCTACAATGAGCGGGCGCCGGAGGATCCGGCCCTAAAACCGCATTTCGAGCATCTCGCCTGGGCTGAGGCGATCCTGTTCGTCTATCCGACCTGGTGGTACGGGCTGCCGGCCATGCTGAAGGGCTGGCTCGACCGGGTCTGGGCGACCGATGTCGTCTTCAAGCTGGGCAAGGGGCGCATCACGTCGCTGATGACACATGTCACCAGGGTCGGCGTCATTACCACCTGCGGCGCGCCGACCTGGTGGAGCGTCGTCGTCGGCCAGCCCGGCCGCAAGACCTTGCTGCGCGGTATGCGCGCGCTGTGCGCCCGCCGCTGCCGGACGTTTTTCCTGGCGCACTACCTGATGGACGCCTCGACGCCAAGGACGAGGGCGGCGTTTCTGGTGAAAGTGCGGGCGAAGCTGGAGCGGTTTTGAGCTTCTTCACCCTCCCCGTTGTGGGGAGGGTCGCGCAGCAAATGCCGCAAGGCGGCTTTTGCGAAGCGGGGTGGGGGTCTCGTAGGGCGCACCCCCACCCCGTCTCGCAATCGCCGCTTCGCTCCGACTGCGAGCCGACCCTCCCCACAAGGGGAGGGTAAAAAGGTGCTACATCCTCGTCCGTTCCGCCTTGGGATCGTACATCGGCTTCAGCGATGCTTCCGCCGCAAAACGCTCGCCGGCGATCTCGATCTCGTAGGACGAGGCCAGCACATCCGCCTCGCTCTCGCCCTGGCAGGGCACATAGCCCAGTCCGATCGCGCCGCCGAGATGGTGGCCGTAATTCCCCGATGTGATCGGGCCGACGATCTTGCCGTCGCGCAGGATCGCCTCGTTGTGGAAGAGCAGGGGTTCAGGGTCTTTCAAACGGAACTGCACCAGCCGGCGGGACAGGCCGGCTTCTTTTCTCTTCAGCACCGCATCGCGGCCGATGAACTCGCCCTTGGCGGTTTTGACCGCAAAGCCGAGGCCGGCCTCCAGCACATTGTCCTCGTCGGTGATGTCGTGGCCGAAATGCCGAAACGCCTTTTCGATGCGGCAGGAATCCAGCGTATGCAGGCCGCAAAGTTTCAGGCCGACATCGCCGCCGGCCTCGTCGATCGCCTCGAAGACATGAGCCGCCTGGTCGGTCGAGACATAAAGTTCCCAGCCGAGTTCGCCGACATAGGTGACGCGGTGGGCACGGGCGAGGCCCATGCCGATCTCGATCTCCTGGAAGGTGCCGAATGGATTGTTGTCGTTGGAGAAATCGTTGGGGCTGACTTTCTGGATCAGCTTTCGCGCATCCGGACCCATCAGGCAGAGCACGGCCTCAGCTGCCGTGACATCGGTGATGACTACGAATTCATCCCCGACATGCCGGCGCAGCCAGGCGAGGTCGCGTTGCAGCGTCGCGCCCGGCACGACGAGGAAGTAGGCGGTCTCAGATAGCCGCGACACCGTGAGGTCGCTTTCGATACCGCCGCGCTGGTTGAGCATCTGGGTGTAGACGATCTTGCCCGGCGCCACGTCCATATCGTTGGCGCACAGCCTTTGCAGGAAGGCACAGGCGTCGCGGCCTTCGACACGGATCTTGCCGAACGAGGTCATGTCGAAAAGGCCGACCTTGTTGCGGACCGCCAGGTGCTCCTCGCGCTGGTTGTCGAACCAGTTCTGCCGCTTCCAGGAATAGCGGTATTCGCGCTCCTGTCGCTCTCGCGCAAACCAGTTGGCGCGCTCCCAGCCGGCGACTTCGCCGAACACGGCGCCGCGCGCCTTCAGGTGTTCGTGCAGGGGCGAGCGCCTGACATTTCTGGACGTTGCCATCTGCCGGTAGGGGAAGTGATCCGCATAGAGCAGGCCGAGTGTTTCGGAGACACGCTCCTTGAGATACCTACGGTTCTTCTGGAATGGCTGGGCGCGGCGGATGTCGACTTCCCAGAGGTCGAAGGGCGCTTCGCCGTCATTGATCCACTGCGCCAGCGCCATGCCGGCGCCGCCGGACGAGACGATGCCGATGGAATTGTAGCCGGTCGCCATCCAGTAGCCCGACAGCTCCGGCGCTTCGCCGAGATAGTAGCGGTCGTCGGGGGTAAAGCTTTCGGGGCCGTTGAAGAAGGTGTGAATGCCGGCGGTTGCCAGCATCGGCATGCGATTGACGCCCATTTCGAGGATCGGCTCGAAATGCTCCATGTCCTCCGGCAACTGGTCGAAGCAGAAATCCTCGCTTATGCCGTCCATGCCCCAGGGCTTGGCCACCGGCTCGAAGGCGCCGAGCATCATCTTGCCGGCGTCTTCCTTGTAGTAGGCGCATTCATCGGGAACGCGCAGCACCGGTAGACGACCGAGCCCGGGGATCGGCTCGGTGACGAGATAAAAATGTTCGCAGGCATGCAGCGGGATGGTGACGCCGTTCTGGGCGCCGAGTTCGCGCGCCCACATGCCGGCGCAGTTGACGACGATGTCGGCCTCGATCGTGCCCTGGTCGTCGCCTTGCGCCCACGACACGCCGGTGACGCGACCGGCTTTGGTGTGGACCTTGGTGACCTTCACATTCTCGACGACTGTGGCGCCGCGCTGGCGGGCGCCCTTGGCCAGCGCCATGGCGATGTTGGCCGGATCGCACTGGCCGTCGAGCGGCAGGTGGACTGCGCCAACCACATCGGACACGTTGAGATGCGGGTACATCTGTTTGACTTCGGTGGGCGAAATCTCGCGCACGTCGACATCGAAAGCGCGGGCCAGCGACGCTTGCCGATAGATCTCGTGCTTGCGCTCCTCGGTTAGCGCCACGGTGATCGAGCCGACCTGGCGCATGCCGGTGCCGACTTCGGTTTCGGCTTCCAGCTTGACGTAGAGGTCGGCCGAATATTTCGCCAGCCGCGTCATGTTCTGCGAACCGCGCAGCTGGCCGATCAGCCCAGCGGCGTGCCAGGTCGTGCCCGAGGTCAGCTGCTTGCGTTCGAGCAGCACGATGTCGGTCCAGCCGAGCTTGGCCAAATGATAGGCTACCGAGCAGCCGGAGACGCCGCCACCGATAATAACCGCGCGGGCCTTGATGGGAATGCTTCTGGTCATGCGGCCTCGCGGCGATAGCCGGATGCGAAGCGGCGCAGGCGTTTTGCGGCTTCCTGAAGCACCGGTTCCGGTTGGCAGAGGCTGATGCGGATGTGGCCGGCAGCGGCCTTGCCGAAGCTGGAACCCGGCATGACGCCGACACTCTCCTGGTCGAGAAAGGCCCAGGCGAATTTCTCGTCGTCGGGCTCGACGGCGGAGATGTCGAGCATGACATACATGCCGCCCTCGGAGCCGTGCACGCTGACATTGTTCATGCCGCGCACGGCGTCGAGCAGGACGGTGCGGCGCGCCGCATAGCGTTCGGCGATCTCCTTGACGCCATAGCGGTTCTCCAGCGCCTCGGCGCAGGCGATCGAGATGAAGGCCGGCAGGCCGTAGGTCGTCACCAGATTGAGATTGGTCAACAGCGTGATCATCTGCGTCGGGCCGGTCAGCCAGCCCATGCGCCAGCCGGTCATGCCGTGGCTCTTGGACATCGAATTGATGACCAGCGTGCGCTCGGCCATGCCGGGCAGGCCGCGCGGCGAGATGTGCTCGCCGCCGCCGAGCGTCCAGTAGACCTCGTCCGACAGCAGCCAGAGATCGTGCTCGCGGCAGATCTCGGCCAGCTCTTCCAGACGCTCACGCGAATAGACGGCGCCGGTCGGGTTGTTCGGCGTGTTGATCAAAATGGCGCGCGTGTTGGGCTTGAGCGCCGCGCGGATCATCTCGGCGTGCGGCTGGAAACCGTCTTCGGCCGGTGTCTCGACGACGGTGAAGCTGGCGCCGGCGGCGCTGAACGTGTTGGGATAAGTCGCGTAGTAGGGCGCCACCACGATAGCGTGGTCGCCCTGGTCGAGAACGGCCTGCACGGCCGCGTAAAGGGCAGCCTGGCCGCCCGGCGTGGCGATGACTTGGTCAGGTGCCGTCTCGACCCCGGTGCAAGCGGTCGAGGCCGCCGCCATCGCCCTGCGCAGGCGCGGAACGCCGGGAAGCGGGGTGTAGTGGTGGTTGCTGCCGCGAACCGCCGTCACGCAGGCTTCGATCGTCTGGCTCGGCGTATCGAAATCATGGTCGCCGACCGACAGCATGATGATGTCCTGGCCGGCCTCCTTGCGGGCCCATGCCTCGGTGTGGACCTCCCAGCCATCTTTGCCCGAAGGCACGATGCCGGAAATGCGCGATGAGGGTCTGGGCATCAGGATACTCCCGAGATTTCGTGGCCGGCCTGTTCGAGCTGGTCGCGCAACGCGGCGATGTGGGCAGGGCCGACTTCGCAGCAGCCGCCGACGATGGTGGCGCCAGCGGCGACCCAGCCGAGCGCCTGGTCGGCATAGGCATCCGGATCAAGGTCGTGGCGTGCGTGCAGCACTTCGACCGTTCCGCCATGCTTGAGCGCTTCGACAGAGGTGAAGCCATTGGCATAGGCGCCGACCGGGCAGCCGAGGGCAATCAATTCGGGCAGTGCCGCGGCGATAGTTTCTGGCCGGCAGCAATTCACCAGGCGCGCTGCAACCGTCAGGCCGTCGAGGGCGTCCGCCGCTGCCGCTATTGTTTCGCCGCTGCGCAGCCGCGCCGCGCCGTGATCGGCGAGAGTCCAAGATACCCAGACAGGTTTGCCGCTTTCCGACGCAGCGGTAACGGCCGCACGGCCTTCCTCGGCTGAGGCCATGGTCTCGCACAGGAACAGGTCGACGCCATCGGCCTGCTCTGCGACGATGCGGCGATAGATGTCCAGCGTCTCCTGGAACGATATGGTCAGCGCCGGCGCATAGCTGCCGAACAGCGGTGACAGGCAGCCGGCGATCGCTGCATCACCTGCCTCGTCGCGTGCCTGTCTTGCCAATTCGATGCCGCGCTTCTGCAAGGGCTTGAAGAGGTCTTCTGCTCCTTCCCGCGCGAGCCGCTCCGGCGTTGCCGAATAGGTGTTGATGGTGATGACGCGAGCGCCGGCCCGGATGAATTCGGCATGCAGGTCACGCACCAGATCCGGCTCGTCGATCAGCACCCTGGCCGACCAGAGCGGCGTCGGCTCGGAGCTGCTGCGGCGGACCAGTTCCTGGCCCATGCCGCCATCGGTGAGAATGACTTTCTTCATGCTCTCAGTCTTTCGTTTTTCGGATCCCACAGCGGCTCGTCTTTCTGCACGACCGCCCTGAAACGATCGCCAAAAATTTCAATCTCGATCGCGGTATCGGGTTCAGCCAGGTCGGCGCGCAGCATGCCGAGCGCGATCGATTTGTCGATGCGATGCCCCCAGCCGCCGGACGTCGTCTCGCCGACGATCTTGCCGTCATGCCAGAGCGTCGACACGGACGGCGCGTCGCAATCGCCTGGGTTTTCGACCACCAGCGTGACGAAGCGCTTCTTCACGCCTTGCTGCTTTTCGTTCTGCAGGGCTGCCTTGCCGCGGAAGTCGGGCTTGTCCCATTTGACGAAGCGCTCGAGCCCGCCCTGCAGGACCGTATAGTCGGTCGACAGGTCGCCCTTCCAGGTCCGGTAGCCCTTTTCGAGGCGCAGCGAATCCAGCGCGTACATGCCGAACGGTTTCAGACCGTGTTTTTGTCCCGCCGTCCAGACGGCGTCGAAGATGGCGGCGGTGTCTCCCACCTTGGTGTGGATTTCCCAGCCGAGTTCGCCGGCGAAGGATACCCGCACCAGCTTCGCCCAGCGGCCGGCGATGGTGGTTTCCTGATGCGTCAGCCAGGGCAGCGAGAGATCCGCGCCACAGACCTCGGCCAGGATCTTGCGCGAACTGGGGCCGGCGAGGATTTGCGTCGAATAGTCTTCGGTTCTGTCGGTGAGGGTGAAAGCTGCGTCCTTCGGCAGGCGCGACTTCAGCCATTCGAAATCGTGCCACTGCGCTACCGCCGCGGTGATCAGCGTCATCTGCTCTTCGCCATGGCGCACCACCGACATCTCGGTGACGATGCGGCCCTTGTCGTCGGCGAAATAGGCGAGGCCGATGCGGCCGGGCTTGGGCACCAGGCCGGTGACCTGCAGCGCCAGCCATTCGGCTGCGCCAGGACCTTCGAGGTTGAAGCGCGAGAAGCCGGGCAGGTCCAGAATGCCGGCGGCGTCGCGCACCGCCAGGCATTCTTCGCGCACGCGGTGCTGCCACGGCCCGTCGCGGCGGAAGGTGAGTGTTGCTTCTTCCGACGTGTCGTCACCGGGTTGCGCATACCAGGTGGCACGCTCCCAGCCATTATAGGCGTCGAACTGGGCGCCGAGCGCCTTGATGCGATCGTGGATCGGCGACAGCTTGCGGTCGCGCCCGGCCGGCCAGGCATGTCGCGGAAACTGGATGGCGTATTCGTTGCCATAGATCTCCATGCCCTTGGCGACGCTATAGTCGGGGGCGGCCGCAAAGCTGGTGAAACGGCGCGGATCGCAAGACCACATGTCCCATTCGGTCTGGCCCTGCGTAACCCATTCGGCCAGCACCTTGCCGGCGCCGCCGCCCTGGGCGATGCCGAAGGTGAAGACACAGGCCTCGAACGCGTTGGGAACGCCGGGCATCGGACCGATCAGCGGATTGCCGTCCGGCGCGTAAGGGATCGGCCCGTTGATCACCTTGGACAGGCCGGCAGTGCCGAGAATCGGCACGCGGGCTACGGCATCGGCAAGGTAGTGCTCGAGACGGTCGAGATCGTCGGGGAAGAGCTGGAAGGAAAAATCCTCCGGCATCGGGTCGTTGTGGGTCGCCCAATGCGCGCGGCAATTGCGCTCATAGGGGCCGAGATTCATGCCGTTCTTTTCCTGGCGCAGATAGTAGGAGGTGTCGACGTCGCGCAGCAGCGGCAGCTTCTTGCCCTGCTCCTTCGACCACGCCACCAGTTCGGGTATCTCCTCGAACAAGATGTACTGATGGCTCATCACCATCATCGGGACGTCGCGGCCGAACATTTTGCCGACTTCGGCGGCACGGTAGCCGGCGGCATTGACGACGATCTCGCAGCGGATTTCGCCTTGCGGGGTGACAACCACCCATTCGTCGTTCTCACGGCGCACGCCCGTGGTCGGGCAGAAGCGGATGATCTTTGCCCCCATGTCGCGCGCACCCTTGGCAAGTGCCTGCGTCAGCTGCGCGGGGTCGATGTCGCCGTCGTTTGGATCATAGAGTGCGCCTTTCAATTCATGCGTCTCGATGAAGGGATAGCGGCGCTTGATCTCATCAGGGCCGACAATGTCGATGTCCATGCCCTGGTAGCGGCCCATGCCCTTGGCGCGCTGGAACTCCTGCATGCGCTCCTTGGTGTGGGCGAGCCGCAGCGAGCCGGTAATGTGGTAGTTCATGGGATAGTCGACGGCATCAGCCAAGCCGCGATAGAGCTCGGTCGAATAGCGCTGCATGTTCATCAGCGACCAGGACGACGAGAAGGTCGGCACATTGCCGGCGGCATGCCAGGTCGAGCCCGATGTCAGCTCGTTCTTTTCAAGCAGCACGCAATCGGTCCAGCCCGCCTCGCAAAGGTGGTAGAGCGAGGAGGTGCCGACGACACCGCCTCCGATGATCACCACGCGTGCCGTGGTCGGCAAACCGGCCATATTCTTCTCCCAAACCTGAAGCGCGCTGCGCTTCTATTTTTTGCTTGATGCATGTCGTTGTCCCAAAACCGCTGCACACTTTTGGGCGACATGCATTCAATAAACAGGCGGCGAAACCACCCAGATGACCACGGCCGGCTCGCTGCCGGGATTGCGCCAGCGGTATGGCTTGCGCTCGAAGCGGAAAGAATCGCCTTCGCCAAGACGGTGCCAGACGCCCGCGATCTCGATCTCGAAAACGCCAGAGGCGATGTAGCCGGCTTCCTCGGTCGGCCGCAGCTGCTCGCTCTTCATCTCGGCGCCCGGCGCAAAGATCGAACGCACCATCTCGAAACTACCGCCGAGATCGGGCGACAGAAGCTCCTCCACCAGGCCGGATTCGCTTGTGCCAAGCGTGCGCCGGCTGCCGGCGCGCACGACAAAGCCGCGCTCCTTTTCGATCGGCACGTCGTGGCTGAAGAACAGGCTGAGTGGCACGCCGAACAGGTCTGCGAAGGCCCTGAGGTCGCCAAGCGAAGGGATAGACAGGCCGCGCTCGACCTGGCTGACCCAGCCGACGGAGCGACCAAGCTTCAGCGCGATCTCAGCCAGCGTCAGCCCGCGCGCCTTGCGCAGCGCACGGATGTCACTCGCCAGCAGGCGCTCGTCAGGTCCCTGCAATGTTTTGGGGATAGCTGGGGCCAAAACGCTCACTTGATGAAAAACTGGAAATGAATTTCATGAGAGCTCATGTCCGTGAAAAAATCAAGCGAATTTTCATGGACACACAAGATTTGCTTGCGCGATTTTGGCGGTTCATGCAAAGGCTCTGGCACGAGCGGCGGGTGTGGGAATGCGGGTCGGCGACCAAGGATTGAAATCTGCGCAAGGTCTTCTCCGATAGCCGGTTCGGCTTTCGAAGTGTGCGCAAAGGGACGGCCCATGCTGGAAAAAAACGGCCTGGCAGCGCATAACGCGGCTGTTGTCGACGAGGCGATCATCTCGCGCCGTTCAGTGCGCGCCTTCCTGCCCGACATGGTCGATGACGAGACGATCCGAGCCATTCTTGGCGTCGCCGCGCGCGCGCCTTCGGGCACCAATATGCAGCCCTGGCGGGTCTATGTCGTCAAGGGCGAGGTCAAGCAGCAGATCACCGATGCCATCCTGAATTCCGGTATCCGCGCCGAAAAGGCCGATTGGGACGAGTATCGCTATTACCCCACCCAGTTCTTCGAGCCTTATCTGACCCGCCGCCGCGCCAACGGTTTCGGGCTCTATGGGGCACTCGGCATCGGCCGCCGCGAGGTCGACAAGATGCGCGCCCAGCACGACCGCAACTTCGTCTTTTTCGACGCGCCGGTCGGCATGATCTTCACCATAGACCGGCGGCTGAACCAGGGCTCGTGGATCGACTACGGCATGTTCCTGCAGAACATCATGGTGGCGGCGCGAGGCAGGGGCCTGCACACCTGCCCGCAGGCCGCCTTCGCGCCCTATCACCGGCAGATCCGGCCGGTGCTCAACATCCCCGACGAGGAGATCGTCGTCTGCGGCATGGCGCTCGGCCTCGAGGATACGTCGAAACCCGAAAACGACTTCCGCACCGACCGCGTGCCGCTGGAAGAGTGGGTGACGTTCAGCGAATAGGGCTCGGCTACCGGGGCCTCATTCCACGTTCATCTGCGCGCAGTGGCCGCTGATATGGGCGCCGTCCTGAGGTGTCAGTCTGAGATAGGCAAACAGCGCACACAAAGTGATGACGCCCTCGACCACGAACAGGATGCGGAAGTCGTTGGTCACCGCCGGCCCGCCGCCAGCCAGGAACGACAACAGCGCCGCCGCCAGGCCGACGCTGATCGCTACCCCCAACTGCCACAGTATGTAGTAGAGCGCGCTGAAGCGGGCGAGCTGGTCGGGCGCGATGTCGGAATAGGCGAGGTTGCCGGTCGAAGCCCACTGCGCCGAGCGCAGAACGCCGAAGGCGAAGATATAGGCTAGCACAATCCAGACCGGCGTGGTCGCCTCAATCAAGGCGAAGCCCGCTACCATGGCAGCAACGATCGGCGTGTTGACGACCAGCACGCGGCGAAAGCCGAAACGGTTGAGCAGGCGCGGCATGAAGACACGCATGATCAGCGAGCCGATTGCGGCGACGAAAGTCAGCGATCCCGCCTGCACCGCGCTCATGCCGAAGCCGAGCTGGAACATCAGCGGCAGCAGGAAGACGACCGAGCTGAGGCCGATCGTGTCCAGTCCGCCGCCTGTGAGGAAGGAGATGCGAAAGGTGCGGATGCGCAGGAGTTTCAGGTCAAGCAAGGGGTTGCGGGCGCGCAGGCAGTGGAAGGAGGCAAGCGTCAGGATGACGATCGCCAGCGTCAGCTCGGCCGCGATCATGCTGCCGGCGGCGTCTTTCGCCGCAAGCGAATCCATGCCGAAGACCAGCAGGACCATGCCGCTGCCGACCAGCAGGAAGCCCGGGAAATCGAACGGCGTGCGCACCGGTTTGGTAACAGTCGGAAACAGCGAGGCGGCAAGAACGGCCGCCGCCAGCGCGAACGGCACGTTGATGAAGAAGATCCAGCGCCAGGAGATATAAGTCGTCAGGGCGCCGCCGACCAGCGGGCCGACCAGCGGTCCGGACTGGCCGGCCAGCGAAATATACATGTTGATCTTCAGCGTGCGGCTGCGCGGGAAGGTCGACAGGATGACGACCTGGCCGAGCGTCCCCATCAAGGCGCCGCCGAAGCCTTGCAGCGCGCGGGCGCCGACCAGCGTCCAGATGTCGTTGGACAGGCCGCACAGCGCCGATGACGCGGCGAACACCAGCAAGGCGAAGCAGTAGACATTGCGCAGGCCGAAGCGGTCGGCGGCCCAGCCGCCGAGCGGCATCGAGATGATCAGGCTGGCGACATAGACGGTGATCAACAGGCCGAGCTGGCTCGGCGGCCGGCCGAGGCTGTCGCTGATGCCGGGCAGGGCGGTGACCACGACATTCTGGTCGAGGCTGGTCATGAACACGCCGCAGGCGACCGTGAGCGGCAGCAGGAGCAAGGCTCTGGCCGACACATCGGCGCAATCCGTGGCGCCGGCGGATAGTTCTGCGGTCATGGGGATGTTCGAACCAAACGACGATGCCGACTCTGAGACGGGATCTTTTTAATCCCCTGGGCCGGTTGGGCCACGTTCCCCACCATGGGCTTCCATTGGAGCATTCTCTAGCGGCAGAACCGGCTGGCCTTGAGGCCAGAACGGCTTTTGGCCCTACTGAACCTCGTAGCCGACCTCCTCGCTGGCATGGCAGAGCGCCTTCCAGAACGATCGGGCGAAGGAGCGGAAGACATAGATGTCGAACTGGTCGGCGCCGGTGCGCTGGATCTGCGCAAAGACGTCGTGATGGGTGGTCGAACGGCCGGAGCCTGTGGGGAAGGCGGGCAGGGCGAAGTCGATGGCGAAGAATTTCGCCAGCACCCATTCGGCCTTAGGGCCGGCGATGCGGATAGCGGTGCGGCCATGCGACAGGTCGGTGATCGTGCCGATTGCCGGGGTTACGTCCCCAGCAAAACTCGCCGCCAGGCCCTCGGCCTCGTCGACGACTGTGAATTTTCCAGGCGCGAAACCGAACACGGCCTTGCCGTCCTTGGCGAGACCGCCGCCGGCGCCATCGGGCAAATCGAGGCCGGTGACCTTGCCGATCACGTCGATCAGCTGCTTTTCCGCGCCCGGCCACGCGGCCAGCTGCAGGATCGAGCCCGGCCGGGTCTCGGTCAGGATGACATCGACGCCATGCTCGAAATTGCCGTGCGAACCCGGATGGGACACCGGCTCGAGCGGCGAGAGGCGCTCGGGTGATTGGCGTTCGGGTGATTGGCGCTCAGCCATGCATGCGGCTCCCGTCCGGGTCGTAGAAATGGTTGGAGACGATCTCGACCGGCCCGAACCGCTTGCGCAGCGGATCGGAGACGAATGCCCGGGTGCCATGGCGCGCCTTGCCGCCCTCGACCAAAGCCAGCGCGATGTGCTTGCCCAGCGCCGGCGAGTAGCAGCAGGCGGTGATATGGCCGATGGAGTCGTGCGGATTGGCTTCGTCCAGTTCCTCGACGAGGTGGGCTCCGCCATTGAACGGCCGATTGTCGAGCGAGACTAGGCCGACCAGCTGCAGCCGCTCGGGCGCGATCAGGCCTTCGCGGTCCATCATCGCCGAGCCGATGAACGGCTTCTTCTTCGACAGCATCCAGTCGAGATGCAGGTCGCGCGCCGTAGTGCGCCCGTCGATCTCCGCGCCGGTGACATGGCCCTTTTCGATGCGCATCGTGCCCAACGCCTCCAGCCCGTAGGTGACCAGGCCGAACGGCTTGCCGGCTTCGATAAGGGCTTCCCAGACATGGGTGCCGTAGCCGGCGCCGCAATAGACCTCGAAGGCCATTTCTCCGGAGAAGGACAGCCGGCAAATCATCACCGGCACGCCTGATATCTCGCCGCGCACGATGCCCATGAACGGCAGGGCTGTGTTGTCGACCGCGGTGCCGGTGACACAGGCGGCGAGGATGGCCCGCGCCTTCGGCCCGCCGATGGCCGCGCCCGCCCATTCGTCGGTTACCGAGGTGACATGCACTTTGAGTTCCGGCCAGATGACGTCGAGGAAATATTCCAGATGCTGCATCACCTTGCCGGCGTTGGCCGTGGTGGTCGTCATCAGGAAATCCTGTTCGCCGAGCCGCCATGTGGTGCCGTCGTCGAAGGCCAGCCCGTCCTCGCGCAGCATCAGGCCGTAGCGGGCCTTGCCGACGGGGAGGGTGGAAAACATGTTGGTGTAGACGCGGTCGAGGAATTCGCCGGCATCCGGCCCCTGAACGGCGATCTTGCCCAGCGTCGAAACGTCGACGATGCCGGCACTTTCGCGCGTCGCCCTGGCTTCACGGACATAGGCCTGTTCGACCGTCTCGCCGGCAAGGCCGTAGATCATTGGTCGATACCAGAGGCCAGCGGAATACATCGTTGCGCCATTGGCGAGGTGCCAGTCATGCATGGGCGTCAGGCGCTCGGGTTTCAGATCGCCGAAGCGTTCGGCGGCAAGCGAGCCGATCGACACCGCGGAATAGGGCGGGCGGAAGCGCGTCGTTCCGACTTCGGGGATCGGTTTGCCCAACGCCTCGGCCATGATGGCGAGGCCCGGAACGTTGGAGTTCTTGCCCTGGTCGGTCGCCATGCCGAGCGTGGTGTAGCGCTTCAGATGCTCGACGGAGACAAAACCTTCGCGATGCGCCAGCCGCACGTCTTCGGCAGTCACGTCATGCTGGAAGTCGACGAAGCTTTTTCCCTTGGCTTTGATCTCGAACACCGGCGCCGGATCGGGGTTTCCCGGGGCTGCTTCGACATCCGGCAAAGCTGCCGGCGCAGCCGCTCCGCCCGCGGCGGACAGGCCGGCTGCACGGCCCTCAGTGATGGCTTCGACGGTCGAAAAGCTGCCGTTGAAAGCGCCGGCGCCAATCCATTGCCGAGTCGGTTTCGGCGGCAGGAAGGCCTGGCGGGCAGGGTTCCATTCGGCTCTGGCACCGGCCTGGCTGGCGAGATGGATGGTCGGCGACCAGCCACCCGACATCAGCAGGCAATCGGCGTGGATGCTGCGGGCGTCACCGCTCGGCGTGCCCGAATTCATGTCGAAGCGCTGCACCTTGAGGCCGGAGAGTGCCTTGCCGCCCTCGGTTGCGACCACGGCATGGCCGGAGAGGATTTCGGCTTCGGCTTCGGTGGCGAGGCTGCGCATCTCGGCCGACAGTTCGGGGCGCACATCGACGATGGCGACAATGGCCGCGCCGGCCTTCCTCAGCGCCAGAGCCGAGCGATAGGCGCTGTCATTGTTGGTGAACAGGGCAATGCTGTCGCCGGGCAGCACGCCATAATCATTGGCGTAGCGCTCGCCGGCATGCGCCAGCATGATGCCCGGCCGGTCATTGCCGGGAAACACAAGCGGCCGCTCGAAAGAGCCAGTGGCCAGCACCACCGTTTTGGCGCGGATCGCCCAGTAGCGATGGCGCGGCTCGCCCTTCCCAGGCGTTTCCTTGTGGTCGGTGACGCGCTCGAGTGCCGCCAGCGTGTTGCCGTCGTAATAGCCCCACACTGTGGTGCGCGGCAGCAGGCGGACCGTGTCATGGCCCTCAAGCTGGCTGACGGTGCGCGCCGCCCAGTCGGCGGCCGGCGCGCCGTCGATGGTCTCGCCGGACCAGTTGGCCGAGCCGCCGAAACGCGGCTCGAGTTCGGCCAGGATGACGCGCGCGCCCTGGTCGGCAGCGGCCTTGGCGGCTGACAGGCCGGCCGGGCCGGAGCCGACCACCAGCACGTCGCAAAACGCGTTCATGCGCTCGTAGCGCGAGGTGTCGGCGGCAATACCGGCGCGGCCCAGGCCGGCGGCGCGGCGGATGAAATGCTCGCAGAACATCCAGAAGCGGGTGCCTTTCAAGGGGCCGAAGACAGGGCCCATGAAGGTCTTGTAGTAGAAGCCGGCGGCCAGGATCTTGCCGCCGAGCTGGTTGACGGCGTTGATGTCCCAGGCGAGCGAGGGAAAGCGGTTCTGGCTGACGGCCACCAGCCCGTCATAGATCTCGACCATGGTTGCGGCGATGTTGGGCTCGCGCACTTCGCCGCGCAGCACCGTGACCAGCGCGTTCGGTTCCTCGACGCCGGCCGAGAGCAGGCCGCGCGGGCGGTGGTATTTGAACGAGCGGCCGAAAAGCGTCACGCCGTTGGCAAGCAGCGCCGAGGCCAGCGTGTCGCCGCCATGGCCGGTGTAGGGCGTGCCGTCGAAGGTGAAGCGGATGGTGCGCATGCGGTCGACGCGGCCGCCGGTCTCGGCGCGGCGCGGGCTCACGACTTGCCTCCGGCTTTGTGCCGGGCACCGGCATTGTGGTCGACGCGGGCGAAACCGGTGCTGGAAATCTCATGCGTGACCGTGTTGCGCACCATCCTCAGATGGGTGCGGCAACCGCCGGAATGCTGCCAGATCTCATTGTGGTCGCCGGCCGGGTTCAGCCGGTCGTAGACATAGGCGTTCCAGGCGTCGAGATCCTGCGAGGCGGGCTGCGGGCGCTCGCGGTTGCCGTCGCCTTGATAGGTGAACTCGATGACGTCGCGCGGGCCGCAATAGGGACAAGTGATAAGCATTTGTTTGAACCCTAATGCAGCCGGGGCGTTGCGCCCTGGCCCTTGTCGTCGATCACCAGGCCGCGATAAAAACGGTCGAGCGTGAAGGGCGCGTTGAACGCGTGCGGCTCATCCTTGGCGATGGTGTATGCAAAGCACCAGCCCGAGGCCGGCGTCGCCTTGAAGCCGCCATAGCACCAGCCGCAATTGAGATACATGCCCGGCAGCGGGCCGGTGGTGATGATCGGCGAACCGTCCATCGACATGTCGCAGACGCCGCCCCATGAGCGCAGCATGCGTACGCGCGCAAGGCCGGGAAACAGCGCCAGCATCTCGCTCATCACCTCATCGACGATGGGCAGGTTGCCGCGCTGAGCGTAGCTGTTGTAGCCGTCGATGTCACCGCCGTAGACGAGGCCGCCCTTGTCGGACTGCGACATGTAGAAATGACCCATGCCGAAGGTCAGCACCGTGTCGACGAAAGGTTTCAGCGATTCGGTGACGAAGGCCTGCAGCACATGGCTCTCGATCGGCATCCTGTCGATGCCGGCAAGCTGCATCACCCGTCCGGTGCTGCCGGCAACGGCCACGGCAACTTTCTTGCCGCGGATCTCTCCGCGCGTCGTTTGCACGCCGGTGATGCGGTCGCCGTCGCGCAGGAAGCCGGTGACCTCGCAATTCTCGACGATGTCGACGCCGCGTCGGTCGGCGCCGCGGGCATAGCCCCAGGCAACCGCATCGTGACGGGCGGTGCCGGCGCGCGGCTGCATCAGGCCGCCGACGATGGGAAAGCGCGCGGAGGCCGACATGTCCAGCGCCGGGACCAGGCGCGCGATCTCGGCGGTGCTCATCAGCTCGGCATCGACGCCGAGATGGCGCATGGCGTTGCCGCGCCTTGCCAAGTCGTCGAACTGGCCCGGCGTGTGAGCCAGATTCAGGCAGCCGCGCTGCGAGAACATGACGTTGTAGTTGAGGTCGTGCGAAAGGTTCTCCCACATCTTCATCGAATGTTCGTAGAAGCGGGTGTTGGACGGCAAAAGGTAGTTGGAGCGCACCGCCGTGGTGTTACGGCCGACATTGCCGGAACCCAGCCAGCCCTTTTCCAGCACCGCGACATTGGTGATGCCGTGCTCCTTGGCCAGATAGTACGCCGTCGACAGGCCGTGGCCGCCGCCACCGATGATGATGACGTCATAGGAAGCCTTGGGGTCGGGCTTGCGCCAGGCCGGCTTCCAGTCCTTGTTTCCCTTGAGCGCGTTCGTGAGAAGCGAAAGGGCTGAATATTCCGCCATTCTTCATGTCATCCCTAGAGCATGATGCCGAAAAGTGTGAAGCGGTTTTCGGACGACATCATGCTCTATATCTTTGATTTGTAGAGCCGGATGATTTCAGGTCCAACAGACCTGAAGCCATCCGGCTCGGGTGCGATGCGGCAGACTATAGAGCAGGCGGCGGGCGCAAAGCCAAGATTGCGCCATGGCTTTTCGACTGGCCGACTCCCGCAAGGCGCCCAACTGTCATGACTTCGCCACGACTTGCTCCACGGGATGAGCGTCTCTATCAAGGACCGCTTTAGAAGCGGCCTTGCCGCCCTTTGAGTCGCCACCATTATGCTTTTTCGCTTCTTTCGCCTGATCCTGGTCCTCGCGCTCGTTGCCTTGGCGCCGCATTCGTTCGGCGCGATGGCGCAGGGGCTGGGCCAGGCGCCTGCCGGGCTGGTCGCCGACCAGCAGAAAATCCTGCAGGGTTTGACGACGAAAACCGACGCTCTGGAGAAGAAAGTCCAGGAGGACGGCGTCGACGACACCACCCTCGTCGAGATCCGCCTGCAGCTGGAAGAGCTGTCGCGCGGTGCGCTGAACAGCGCGCTGGCGTTTCGTTCGCGGCTGGGAGAGATCAATTCGAGGCTCGAGCAGCTTGGCGCCCCGCCGGCTGCCGGACAGCCCCCTGAACCGGACATCGTGACCGGCGAGCGCCAGGCGCTGGCGTCGGAAAAGGCGGAGATCAACGCCGTCATCGCCGGGGCGCAGAACCTGTCGATTCGCATCAATTCGCTGATCGAGAAGATCGGTAATATGCGCAGCGAGCTGTTTCGCAGCGGCCTAACCAAGCGCTATGTGCTGTCCGATGCACTGAGCCCGCAGGTGTTTTCCGACGCAAGGGACGAATACGCCAATTTTTACAGGGCGGTGTCGTCGTGGCTGAGCTTTGCCTTCAAGTTCAAGTTCCAGGCGATGCTCGCGGCGACCCTCATGGCGCTTGCGTTGGCCGTGGTGCTTCTGGTCGGTGGGCGCCGCCTGTTTGGGCGCATCTTCGAGCCCGACGCGTCGGTTGAAGATCCGACGTATCTCAGTCGCCTGTCGGTGGCGTTCTGGTCGACCTTGCTGCCGACGCTGGCGGTCAGCGCCTTCCTCGCCTCGACGGTGTTCCTGTACAACTACTACAATGTGCTGCGCGGCGACATAGGCGTGTTCCTCAACGCTCTGGCAGCCGTCATCGCCATAGTGTTCTGTGTCAACCGCCTGACCAATGCGGCTCTGTCGCCCAGCATGCCGAACTGGCGTCTGATCCAGGTCGAGACCGGCCCGGCGCGTTGGCTGGTGCGGCTGACGACGGCCATGGCAGTCGTCATCGGCATCAACAATTTCCTGTCGATCGTCAACGACAAGATGGGCTCGCCTCTGTCGCTGACGGTGGCCAGGAGTTTTGTCGCCACCGTGATCGTCGGGGTCATCCTGATCCTGATGGCGCTGCTGAAGCCTTACAAGGACGTCGCTGGGCGCTGGCGCCGCTGGCCGGCCTGGCTGCGCTACACCTGTGTCGCGCTCGGCCTGTTCACGATTGCGGCGGCGCTGTTCGGCTATATCGGTCTTGCCATCTTCGTCTCGTTGCAGGTCGTGGTCACTGGCACCATCCTGCTCACCGCCTATATCGGCTTCCTGTCGGCGCGCGAGATCGGCGAGGAGGGTGGTTTCGCCGGCACGTCCATCGGGCGCTGGCTGAAGACCAATTCCAGCTATGAGGACACCGCGCTCGACCAACTCGGCCTCGTCGTCAGCGTCGCCATCAACCTGATGATCGTGCTGGTGTTCCTGCCGCTGATCCTGTTGATGTGGGGCTTCCAGCCCGGCGATATCCAGGCCTGGGGCTATAAATTGGCGACAGGCGTCACCGTCGGTTCGGTGACGATTTCGGTCACCGGCATCCTCACCGGCATCGTCGTCTTCATCATCGGCTATTTCCTGACCCGCTGGTTCCAGGGCTGGCTCGACGGCTCGGTTATGGCTCGCGGCAAGGTCGATACCGGCGTGCGCAACTCGATCCGGCTGGCGGTCGGCTATGCCGGCGTCGCGCTCGCCGGCCTGGTCGGCATCTCGGCGGCGGGCATCGATCTTTCCAATTTGGCGCTCGTTGCCGGCGCACTCTCGCTGGGTATCGGCTTTGGCCTGCAGAATGTCGTGTCCAACTTCGTGTCGGGCCTGATCCTTCTCGCCGAGCGGCCGTTCAAGGTCGGCGACTGGATCGTCGCCGGCGACACATCAGGCACGGTCAAGAAGATCAGCGTGCGCGCCACCGAAATCGAGACCTTCCAGCGGCAATCGGTGATCCTGCCCAATTCGAACCTCATCAACAACGCCGTCGGCAACTGGACGCACCGCAACAAGCTCGGACGTGTGGAGATCAAGGTCGGGGTCGCCTATGGCAGCGACGTCAAGCGGGTACACGCGGTCCTGCTTGAGATTGCGCGCGGCCATGCGCTGGTGCTGAAGAACCCGGAACCCTTCGTGCTGTTCACCAATTTCGGGCCGGCAGCACTCGAGTTCGAGATCCGCGTGTTCCTGGCCGATGTGCTGAACGGCGCCATCGTTCAGAACGATATCCGCTTTGCCGTTCTCGATGCTTTTGACGCCGAGCACATAGAAATCCCCTCGACGCCGCGCGCCGAGGTCAAGGTCAAGAAGACCGACGCATGGCCGATCGACGACGACAAGATCGAGGTCGAGTTCGCCGAGAAGGAGCAGGCGGAGGCCAGAGCCGCCGCCGAGGCGAAGCGGCTGGCCAAAACTGGTCGCAAGGCCCGCAAACCCGATCCCAGCTAAGGCCCCAAGCTCCTCCCAACCGATTGCGGCATGAATGCGGCATTCAGTTGCGGTTCAGCTTGCATCTCATATAAGCTCACATGCAAAGGCGAGAATGCCTTGCGAAATGCAACAGAGGCGGTGTGGAAACACCGATATTGCAAAATGTGGAAGTCGCTCGTCGTCGCCATCGCTCTTACCGCAGTGAGTGGCTCGGCCTTTGCCGCCAGCGCGGTCAACAAGGATGCTGAGACCCGTACGCTGATCGTGACGGAAGGCGGCGGCAAGACGGAGCTGGCGTTGGCCGCCGGCGAAACCGTGGAGTTCTGCCCGAACGGCTGTTTCGTCACCTTGCCCAATGGTGACCTCGAGGCCCTGACCGGCTCGGAAACGGTCGAAATCTCGGGTGGCGTTGCCCGCATCAAGTAAAGTCGGCAAGCAGATGTAGTAGAGGCCGGGCAATGCCCGGCCTTTTATTGTCCTCGGTAGCGATTGCTTAACAATGACGCGGGAAATATCGTGACGCCTACCGGCTGCAACCGTGCGTTTTAACGTTCACTACGCCGTTCCGCCGCTATACCGATGCGAAGACGCCGAAGCACGGCGCAACGGTTATGAATAGGGCAGAACGGATATGGATGCGCGGTCGGACAAGAACGCAATCCCGCTTGCGGTCGACCTCGACGGCACGCTGATTGCGACCGATCTTCTTTGGGAAGGCCTGTTCATCCTGCTCAAGAAGAATCCGCTCTATGTTTTCCTGGTTCCATTCTGGCTGGCCGCCGGCCCGGCGCGGCTGAAACAAGCGATTGCCGACCGCATCGACATCGATCCGGCCTCGCTGCCCTATCGCGAAGCGCTGCTGCAGCGGCTGCGCGCCGACCATCGCGACGGACGCAAGATCGTGCTGGCGACCGGTACGCCACGCAAGTTCGCCGAGACAATCGCCGCGCATCTGGGCGTCTTCGACTATGTGCTGGCGACCGACGGTCCCCACAACATGACCTCGGGCCGCAAGCGCGACGCGCTCATCGCCGCCTATGGCGACGGCGGTTTCGACTATGCCGGCAACAGCCGGCACGACCTCAAGGTTTTCGGAGCCGCACGCAACGCCATCGTCGTGGCGCCCGACCGCCATGCGAGGCGCTGGCAGGCCGCGCATAGCGCCGAAAGGATGCCGGCGCCGAAAAGGACATTGAAGACATTCGTCAAGATGCTGCGGGTGCATCAGTGGCTGAAGAATTCGCTGATAGCGGTGCCGATGGTGCTGTCGCATGAATACTTCAACATCAACATGATCTGGCAATGCCTGCTGGCGTTCGTCGCCTTCAGCGCCGTGGCTTCCGCCATCTACATCCTCAACGATTTCTTCGACCTTGCGCTTGACCGCAAGCACCCGACCAAACGCAACCGGCCTTTCGCCAGCGGCGCTTTGTCGATCCCGTTCGGTCTCGGCGCGATGGCGGTGCTGCTGGCGATCGGCATTGCCGCCGGGCTTCTGTTGCCGACCGAGTTCCTGGGCGTGCTCGCCGGCTATCTGGTGGTGACCACAGCCTATTCGCTGTCGTTCAAGCGCATGCTCCTGGCCGACGTACTGACGCTGGCCGGGCTCTACACAGTGCGTGTGCTGGCAGGTGCTGCGGCGACCGGGGTCGAAGTCTCGTTCTGGCTGCTTGCCTTCTCGATTTTCTTCTTCCTGTCGCTGGCGCTGGTGAAGCGCTATGTCGAACTGCGCACCACAGCCATTCCGGTGGGCGAGCGCATTGCCGGTCGCGGCTACCGCATCGAAGATCAGGAGATCGTCGCCCAGGCGGGCATGGCGTCGGCCTTCTCCTCGGCGCTGGTGCTGGCGCTCTACATGGACAGCGTCTCCGTGCGCGAACTCTATCCGCATCCCTGGCTGGTCTGGCCGCTGGCGCCGATCGTGCTGTATTTGACCATGCGGGTCTGGATCCTGGCGCGCCGCAACGAGATGAATGACGATCCGGTCATCTTCATCATTCGCGACTGGCGAAGCCAGATCGTCGTGGTGATCGGCGCCGCCCTTCTGGTCGCGGGAGGCTGGTAGGGCATGGCCGGCGAACGGTACCGGAGTTTTGGCCTCGCCACGCCGGCCGCAAAGCGAGCCATCGCGGCCGACGATGCCATCGCGCTGATGCGAAGCGGCAAGGCGACAAAGAACGCTCTGCTCGCCTATGGCAATGGCCGCTCCTACGGTGATTCCTGCCAGAACGAGCCAGGTGCGGTCGTGGACATGCGGCCGCTGAACCGCATCGGCGCCTTCAATGCCGAGACCGGCCTGCTCGAGGCGGAGGCCGGCGTGTTCCTCTCCGATATCATTGCGCACACTGCACCTTACGGCTTCTTTCCGACTGTGGTCCCAGGCACCCAGTTCGTCACCCTTGGCGGCGCGATCGCCAATGACGTCCATGGCAAGAACCATCACCGGCGCGGCACTTTCGGCTGCCATGTCGAGTCTCTCACCCTGTTGCGCTCGGACGGGCGGACCTACACCTGCTCGGCAACCGACAATGCAAGGCTGTTCGCGGCGACGATCGGCGGCATGGGGCTGACCGGCCTGATCCTGTCGGCCTCGATCCGGCTGATGCGGGTGCATTCGCTCGACATCGCCGAGAAGGTAACGCGGTTTGCCGATCTTGGCGAATTCTTCGAACTGGCCGAGGCCGCCGACCAGGCCAATGAATATGCCGTCGCCTGGATCGACCAGCTTGCCGGTGGCCATGGCCGCGGGCGCGGCCTGTTGTTGACCGGCAATCATGCCGAGTACGGCTCGCACGCGGCGTCTCGCGCCGGCTCCCGTTTTTCAGTGCCGTTCCAGCCGCCGTTCAATGTGCTCAACCGGCCGTTCCTCACCGCCTTCAACGCCGCCTATCGGTGGAAGAAGGGGCGCTCGCCGGGGCCGAGCCAAACCGGCTACCAGGGCTTTTTCTTTCCGCTTGATGGTGTCGGCGACTGGAATCGGCTGTATGGCCCGAAAGGTCTCTACCAGCACCAGAGCGTGGTGCCGGAAAATGTCGCGCGTCAGACCGTGCCGGCGCTGCTCGAGGCGGCGCGACGGGCCGGGCAGGGCTCTTTCCTCACCGTGTTGAAGCGCTTCGGCTCGATCCGCTCGCCGGGGCTGCTGTCCTTTCCGCGGCCAGGCTTCACGTTGACGCTGGATTTCCCCAATCGCGGCGACAGGACGCTGGCCCTGCTCAGCGAACTCGACCGCATCACGGTCGCGGCCGGCGGCGCGGTCAACCCGTACAAGGATGCGCGCATGGGCGCTGATACTTTCGCGGCCTCCTTCCCGAATTGGCAGCGGCTTGAAGCGCTGCGCGACCCGGCGTTCGCGTCCAGTTTCTGGCTGCGGACGGCGAAAAAGCTCAACGACCGGCCAGGGCGTGTCAAGGCAGCTGAATAGGTACAACCCGAATAAGTCATGGTTAATAGATCGTAAGTTCCGTGGTTTACTCAAAGCATTGCCGTGACTTCATGAAATGTTTGCAGGTTCGTAATAGGACCGTTGCGAGTGGCGGGTGCAAAATATGAAATACATCGTCTTCATTCTGTTCACGGTCATGACCAATGCCGCCGCGCAGCTGATGCTGAAGCAAGGCATGATGTCGCTCGGGCCGATTTCGTTCGAAGGCACCAATCCGCTGTTGAGGCTGTTGCAGGTCGTTTTCAGCCCATGGGTGTTTCTCGGCCTGTGCACCTTCGTCATCTCGATGGCTTCGCATCTCTATGTGCTGTCCAAGGTCGAGCTCAGCTTTGCGTATCCGTTCCTCAGCCTTGCCTATGTCGCGGTTGCGATCTTCGCCTATTTCATCTTCCGGGAGGACCTCAATGCCTGGCGCATTGCCGGCATCGCCTTCATCTGCGTCGGCACCGTGCTGATCGCGCAAAGCGGTCGAGACTTGGGCGGGCGCGGGCATGACGACCAAACCGCTTCCATCATCCCCGACAAGATCCAGACAAACGAGATCGTTCGATGAGACATGTTATTTTCGGCGGCGACGGCTTCGTCGGCCGTCATCTTGCCCCGAAGCTTGTGGCCGATGGTGAAGAGGTTGTCGTTGCCGACATCGTCAAGAGCGACCTGACGCACTATCGCAACGTTCGCTTCGTCACCTGCGATGTCACGGATACGGCCTCGGTGGCCAACATCGGATTGAAGGCCGACGACATGATCTACAACCTGTCGGCCAAAATGCTGTCGCCGATCCAGGTGCGGGCCAAGCGTCACGACTTCTTCTTTCCGGTGAATTTCCATGGCACCGAACACATCATGCAGGCGATGGACAAGGCCGGCGCGTCCAAGCTCGTCCACTACACCACCGACATGATCTACGGCCATACGGTCACCCAGCCGATGACCGAGGAACATCCGGTCGCGCCGCTCGGCGAATATGGATGGTCGAAGCAGAAGACCGAGGAACTCGCCGCGCAATGGCGCAAGCGCGGCATGTCGATCTCGCTGTTTCGCCCGCGTCTGATCATCGGTCCCGGCCGGCTCGGGATCCTGGAAAAGCTGTTCAAACTGATCGACTGGAATTTTCCTGTGCCGATGATCGGCTCGGGCAAGAACCCCTATCAGTTCATCTCGGTGTTCGATTGCGCGGAAGCTGCCCGCTCGGCCTGGAAGGCAGGCGTGCCCAACCAGGCTTATAATCTGGGCTCCCTCAATCCGCCGCCGGTGAAGAAATTGCTGGGCGACCTGATCAAGCATGCCGGCTCGAAATCGCTGCTGATCCCGACGCCGGGCTGGGCGGTCAAGCGCACCCTCGACCTGCTCGATCTCATGAACATGCCGATCATGGATCCCGAACAATATCTGATCGCCGATGAGGAGTGCGTGCTCGACGTATCCAAGGCCGAGCGCCAGCTCGGCTGGGTGCCGCAATATCGCGACGAGGACATGCTGATCGCCGCCTACAGCGAATACCGCGCCAAGAAAGACGGGCTTGCCGTCACCGCCAATCATGTCCCCGCCGAATAAGTGGGACGACCAGGAGAACTCCGAAATGACCGTCATGGCCAAGCCTGAGCAGACGAACGCGCGCACCATGGTCGGCGCGCCGGCGTTGTCGCCTACCGCCATCGCCAAGCCCGACCTGATCAGCGTCGAGCAGGCGAAGGCGATGGATGTCGCGCGCATGACCGACCTGTTCAAGGCGCATCTCAATCCGGGCCAGCTGCATTTCATGAAGCTGCTCGGCTTCCACAAGATCAAGATCGAGCGTGCCGAAGGCATGTTCTACATCGACCAGAACGGCCGCAAGATTCTCGACTTCTTCGGCGGCTTCGGTTCGCTGGCCTTCGGCCACAACCATCCGCGCATCCTGGAGGCCAGGCGCAAATTCCAGGAGGAGAAGCGCCAGGAAATCGCCATCGCCTTCATGTCGCAATATGCATCGGCGCTGGCGCACAACATCGCCAAATGCTCGCCCGGCGATCTCGACATGGTATTTCTGGGCTCGTCGGGTTCGGAAGCGATGGAAGCGGCGGTGAAGCTCGCCGAGCGCGCCGCCGGGCCGAAGCGGCCGAAGGTCGTCTATGCCGAGAATTCCTTCCACGGCAAGACCAAGGGCGTGCTCGGCATCACCGACGGCCAGCTCTACCGCGCGGACTTCAAGATGGCTGAGAACACCGTGCGCATTCCGTTCGCCGATATCGAAGCGGTCGAGCGGCTGTTCCGCTCCGACCCGGAGGTCGGCGTCATCGTACTCGAGACCATCCAGGGCGGCGGCGGCATCATCCAGGCAGAGGCGCAATACTGGCAGAAATTGCGCGCGCTCTGCGACCACTATGGGGTGCTGTGGGTGGCTGACGAAGTGCAGTGCGGCTATGGCCGGTCCGGCCGCTTCTACGCCTTCGAACATTATGGCGTCGTGCCCGATGTGACGGCGCTGGCCAAGTCGCTCGGCGCAGGCAAGGCGGCGGTCGGCGCGATGGTCGCCCGGCGCGAGGTCTATATGAAGGCCTATGGCACGCCGAAGACGGCGATGATCCATGCCATGGCCACCTTTGGCGGCATGGGCGAGGCCTGCGTCACCGCGATCGAGGGCATCAACGTGCTCTATGATGAGGGGCTGATCGACAACGCCGCCACTGCCGGCGACTATCTGCTGCAGCGCCTGCAGGCGCTGAAGGAGAAGTACCCTAAGATCATCAAGGACGTGCGCGGCAAAGGCTTTATGATCGGGCTCGAGTTCCACGACTTCTCGCAGACCTTGCCGATGGTGCTACGTCCGATCGTCAGCGTCCTCGACGACAAGCTGAAGGGCTCGCTGTCGGGCTTCGTCGGCGCGCTGTTGTTGCGCGACTATGACGTGCTCGTCGCCTTCACCGAATACAACCGCAACGTCATCCGTCTCGAGCCACCGCTGATCTGCCAGCGCGAGCATGTCGACCGTTTCGTCGATGCTTTCGACAGCCTGCTGTCGCGCGGCATCGTGGGAATCGTCAAGGATTTCGTCAAAAGCCAAGTCCGTTAAAAGAAGTCCGTTGAGCGAAGTCCTGAGTCCGACAATGCTGAGCAAGTCTCCCGCCCCGCAAAACACACTCGACCGGCTGACTGCGGCCGCTCTCGCGTGGGGCGAGGGGACTTATGCGCGATGGGCGGCTCCGGTCGGCGCGATCGCGTTTTCGCTCTATATCCTGCTGACGGCGTTCATGGCCTTGACGATGCCCGACGCCAATTGGGACATGCTGCCCTATCTCGCCATCGCCGAGGAGGGCGCTTATCCCGATGCGCAGGCATTGCATGACTATGCCTACAGCACGGTCCAGGCCGGCGTGTCGGCCGGCGACTACAAGACGCTGACCGACGATGGTGGCGGTTTCCGCAGCCATATGGCGCAAAATGCCGCCGACTTTCACTCGCTGCTTGGCATGTACCGGATCAAGTTCCTCTACGCCGAGATTCTTTCGACGATGAGTTCGGTGATGTCGCCTGTCGAGGCGATGCGGGTGCTGCAGGTGGTCTCGGTGCTGCTGTTCGGGATGATCACGCTGCTGTGGCTGCGAACCGAAGGCGCGTTGGCGCTGGCGCCGGTGGCCGGCGCGGTGCTGATCATGGCCGATTTCGGCGACGCGGCACGCGCCTCGACCCCGGATCTGTTGTGCTCGGCGCTGTTCCTCGGCGGGCTGCTTGCCTATGTGCGCGGCCGCGAGGCAGCGACCGCTGTCCTGCTTTTCCTGGCCTTCATGGCGCGGCCGGACAATATTGTTTTTCTGGCCATCTTCGCCGTGCTGCTGCTGGTCTTCCGGCAGCGGGCGTGGGGCGCGCTGGCCGGCTTTGCCGCGTCCTTCGTCGCTTATTTCGCGATTTCGCATTGGGCGCAGCATCCCGGCTGGTGGCCGCATCTGTGGTTCTCCAGCATCGAGCAGCACTACAATATGGATGGCTTCGAGCCACCGTTCTCGGTTGGCGCCTATGTCAAGGCGTTCGCCGCATCCTTCATTCGCGCCACCAGCCTCAACAGTTGGGTCGGGGTCTGGGTTCTGGCGCTGGCCGGGTGGCTTGCGCTCAGCCGCGCCGGCTTCCGGCTCGATCGCCGCGCCGGCATCCTGCTTGCAGCACTGGTGCTTGGCGTGCTGGCGAAATTCACCGTCTTTCCGATCCACGACACCCGCATCTACTTCCCGAACCTTCTGCCGCCCTACCTTTTGCTCGTCGGCCCGATCATGGCGCTGTGGGCGTCGGCAAGCCTGAATGGAAGGCGGCCCATCGCCTTGCAGGCCATACCTGGAGATAAGCCATGAGTTCCATTTCCGGCCTGGCGCGCATCGCCCTTTCGCTCGGCCTGCCCGCCGGCCTGCTCGATCGGGGGCCGGCGTTGCGTGGCACGAAATTCCTGGCCAAGGCGGCGCTGAAGGCGCGGTTTGGCGGTGGGCAAGCCTTCCAGATGGTCAATGTCGGCGCTTGCGACGGCGCGCTGTTCGACGACGTCACGCCGTGGCTGCACCGCATTCCGCGGGCGCGGGCCGTGCTGGTCGAGCCGATCCCGTACAATCAGAAGCGGTTGCGGGCCAACTATCCCGACACGGAACGCTTCGTCATCGAACCGGTCGCGGTGACGAAGACCAAGGGCACGATCACCGTCCACACTTTCGATGCCGCGGCACTCGAGGCCGGCACGCTGCCGATCGAGTTCATCGGCTGCTCGTCGGTCACCGACACCAATCTGATGTCGGGCAAGAATGCCTGGGGCGAGGACGACGCCAATTTCAACAAGTTCGCGCCGCACGTGAGGGATATCGAGGTGCCGTCGGAAACGCTGCAGACGCTGCTCGACCGCAACGGCATCACGCATATCGACGCCTTCCTGGTCGATTGCGAGGGCGCCGACTGGATCGTCTTCGAACAGCTCGATCTCAAGCGCTATCGTCCGGGCATGATCAAGGTCGAGGTCGGCGCGCTGCCGGCCGCCGAAATCGGCCAGGTCGTGGTCAAGCTGAAGACATCAGGCTATCAGGTCGGTTTCCAGGCCGAGGACATCTGGGCCTTCGCCTGAGATAGATCGCCACTGGCGGCACGCCGGCGCGCCGGGTCGCGTCGCATCCGCGACGTGTCGCAAACAGGCGGTAGCTGCATCCACGTCCTCTGCATATTGTGCGCCATTCGAACGGGCGCGGACGCGCCCGCTTTATCCCCTTGGAGTCGCGGGCAATGGCAGAGTTTCCGAAACAGGCGAAGGTCGTCATCGTCGGCCTGGGTGGCATTGTCGGCGCGTCGATCGCGCATCATCTGATCGAGCGCGGCTGGACCGACATTGTCGGCATCGACAAGTCGGGCATCCCGACCGATATCGGCTCGACCGCGCATGCCTCGGACTTCTGCTACACCACGAGCCATGATTTCCTGTCGTGCTGGACGACGCTCTACTCGATCGATTTCTACGAAAAGATGGGCCATTACGCCCGCATCGGCGGTCTCGAAGTGGCGCGCGTCGGCGACGACAGCCGCATGGACGAGATCAAGCGCAAGATCGCCTCGGCCAAATCCTTCGGCACCCGCGCCCGGCTGATCGAACCGGCCGAGATCAAGGAAAAATTCCCGCTGATCGAAGAGTCCATGGTGCAGGGCGGCCTGTGGGATCCGGACGCCGGCCTGGTCATCCCGCGCTCGCAGACCGTCGCCGGCAAGCTGGTCGACCAGGCGGAAGCTACGGGGAAACTCAAATCCTTCGCGAACACGCCCGCCAAATCTCTCATCGTCGAGGAAGGCCGCATCAAGGGCGTCGTCACCGACCGCGGCACGATCATGGCCGATTATGTCATCGTCTGCGCCGGCATCTGGGGCCGGCTGATCGCCGAGATGGTCGGCGAAGACCTGCCGGTCATGCCGATCGACCATCCGCTGACCTTCTTCGGGCCTTACAATCAATTCGCCGGCACCGGCAAGGAGATCGGCTGGCCGCTGTTGCGCGACCAGGGTAATTCGGCCTATATGCGCGACACCGGCGACCCCAGGACCGCCGAAGGCGGCCAGATCGAATGGGGTTACTACGAAGAGACCAATCCGCGTCTTTGCCATCCGCGCGATTTGCTGGAAAAGGATCAGGCGCGGCTGTCGCCGTCGCAGCGCGATCTCGACATGGAGCAGATCCTGGCGCCGCTGGAGCGCGCCATGGAACTGACGCCGATTCTGGGCGAACTCGGCTACAATGAAAGCCATTCCTTCAACGGCCTGTTGCAGGTGACCGCCGATGGCGGCCCGTCCATGGGCGAGAGCCAGAAGGTGAGGGGCCTCTGGTACGCCGTCGCCATCTGGGTCAAGGACGGCCCCGGCATGGGCAAGCTGATCGCCGACTGGATGACGGACGGCCGCACGGAAATCGACCATCACGCCATCGACTATGCGCGCTTCTATCCGCACCAGACGAAAGAGCAGTTCATCTGGGATCGCTGCACCGAGACGGCGATGAAGGTCTACAATCCGGCGGTGCATCCGCGCGAGCCGTTCTCCAAAGGCCGCAACATCCGCCGCTCGCCGTTCTGGGAGCGCGAGAAGGAGCTTGGCGGTTACTTCATGGAGCTGGGCGGTTGGGAGCGCGCGCATGGCTATGCCGCCAACGAGCATCTGCTGGAGAAGTATGGCAACCGGGTTCCCATACGTGAGAACGAGTGGGACAATCGCCATTTCTGGCGGGTGTCCAATGCCGAGCACCTGGCGATGAGCGAGGATTGCGGCATCGTCAACCTCTCGCATTTCTCGATGTACGACATCGAAGGGCCGGATCATGTCGCGCTGCTGGAGTGGCTGTGCGCGGCCAAGATCGGTGGCGACAACAACATCGGCAAGGGTATCTACACCCACTTCCTCGACGAGCAAGGCATGGTGCGCGCCGACTTCACCGTCATCCGCATGGCCGACCGCTGCCGCCTGATCGACGGCGCCGACGCCGGCCCGCGCGACTTCCGCTACATGCAGCGCACCGCGCAGGACAAAGGCTTTGACGTCACCATCACCGACGTGACGGAAAAATATGTCACCATCGGCATCTGGGGACCGAACGCGCGGGCGACGCTGCAGAAAGTGGTCGAAAATCCGGATGGTCTCTCGCTCGAGAACTTCCCGTTCGCGGCGATCAAGCCGGTCAGGATCGGCGGCAAGGACGTCACCGCCTTCCGCATCTCTTATGTCGGCGAGCAGGGCTGGGAACTGCATATGCGTTACGAAGACGGCCTGGCCGTTTGGGACGCGCTGCGCTCGACCGGGGTCATGCCGTTCGGCGTCGAGACCTATGCCAACACCCGGCGCATGGAAAAGAGCCTGCGCCTGCAGAACGCCGACCTGTTGACCGAGTACAATCTGCTCGAGGCCGACCTTGCTCGACCGAAGGTCAAGGAGAACGATTTCTGCGGCAAGGCAAAACATGTCGAATACCGCGCCCGCGAGCACCAGCCGGCGATCCTGTGCACGCTGGTGATGACGGAAAACGTCGATTCGAAGGGTGTTGCCCGCTATCCCGTCGGCACCATGCCTGTGATGGATCCGAAGACCGGCGAGACGCTGGTCGACGAACTCGGCCGCCGCTCCTTCACCACATCGATGGCCTATGGCCCGACCATCGGCAAGAACATCGGCCTCGCCTATCTGCCCTGGGCCCATGCCCAGGAGGGCCGCAAGTTCGCCATCGAATATTTCGGCGAGACCTACCCGGTCGAGGTGGCTGCCGTCGGCTACAAGCCGCTCTACGATCCGGAGAATTTGAAACCGCGGAGTTGAGCGTCATAGGTTCCAACCAACACATCGAAAAGCCCGGCACCTCTCCGGGCTTTTTGCTTTGTCAGCAGCCGGTTTTCGCTTACCTTCGGGTATGTCTGCTTTTTCTTGCGCACGACATTTCCTTTCAGGCAGCGCCGCGCTGGCGCTGGGGCTCTGGCTGGTGCCGCCGGTTCAAGCCGCCGAGCCGGTCGACGTCGAGCTGGTGCTGGCCGTCGACGTGTCGCTGTCGATGTCGCCGGGCGAACTTGAAATCCAGCGTCACGGCTATGCTGCTGCGCTGACGCACGACAATGTTCTGCAGGCCATCGCCGATGGCGCCTACGGCAAGGTCGCCGTCACCTATGTCGAATGGGCGGGAGCGACCACGCAGCAGGTCGTCGTGCCGTGGACGGTGATCGCCAGCCGGGCCGATGCCGAGCGGGTGGCCGCGCAGCTTTCCGCCCATCCGCCGGCCAGCGCCCGGCGCACCTCGATTTCCGGCGCGCTGGAATTCGGCAGCGATCTGTTCGCCGAAAGCGGTTTTCAGGGGACAAAGCGCGTCATCGATATTTCCGGCGACGGGCCCAACAACCAGGGCGCGCCCGTCGACATCACCCGCGACGCGGTGGTCAAGCAAGGCATCATCATCAACGGCCTGCCGCTGATGACGCGCGGCGGGTTCGGCGGCGCCTATGACGTCAACAATCTCGACCGCTACTACAGCGACTGCGTCATCGGCGGTCCCGGATCCTTCATGATCCCGGTCAATGACTGGACGCAGTTTCCCGAAGCCATCCGCCGCAAGCTGGTGCTGGAGCTGGCCGGCGCCGCTTCGCCGCAACGGGCGCGCGAGGAGGCCGGGCATCCGCCGGTGGTGCTGGCGCAGGACCGGCCGACCGACTGCCAGGTCGGCGAAAAGATGTGGCGCGACCGCAGCTGGATGTTCGATGCGCGTTAGCGTTCGCATCATCACGCTGCCGTGAAGGGCCGGTTTCATTGACAAGCCCATGGGCGTCTGTGACACAATTCGGCATCCGAAAAAATAAGGGGAACCGACATGAACAAGACCATTGTCGCTGCCGCGGTATTGGCGCTTGCGGCTGCAATATCCGTGCCGGCCGAGGCTGCCACATCGGTCACCATCGGCATCAGCGGATGGACCGGCTTTGCGCCGCTGACGCTCGCCAAGCAGGCCGGCATCTTCGAGAAGCATGGCCTCGACGTGACCCTGAAGAAGGTGCCGCAGGCCAGCCGGCCGCTCGCCATCGCCAGCGGCGATCTGCAATGCGCCGCCACCACGGTCGAGACCTGGCTGGTGTGGAACGCCTCAGGGTGACCACCAAGCAGATCTTCCAGCTCGACAAATCCTATGGCGCCGACGGCATTGTCGTGCGCAACGACATCAAGACCGTCGCCGACCTCAAGGGCAAGAATGTCGCGTCCTCGGCGCCGGGCACGTCGCCCTATTTCATGCTGGCCTGGGTGCTGAACAAGAACGGCCTGTCGACCAAGGATGTGACCGTCGTCAACCTGGAACCGGATGCGGCGGCGCAAGCCTTCCTCGCCGGCCAGAACGATGCGGCGGTCACCTATGAGCCGTTCATCTCGGCGGTGCGCGACAAGTCCGATCAGGGCCACATATTGGGGACCACGCTCGACTACCCGATGGTGCTCGACACGGTCGGCTGCACGCCTGAATTCCTCACCGCCAATCCCGACGCCGCCAAGGCGCTGGCCGACAGCTATTTCGAAGCGCTCGACCTGATCAAGAGCGATCCGCAGAGATCCTACGAGATCATGGGCGCCGACGTGAAGCAGTCTGCGAAAGAATTCGAGGATTCGGCGAAATACCTGAAATGGGCCGACAAGGCGGAGAACAAGCAGTTCTTCACCAAGGAATTCCAGGACTTTTCCAAGACCGCCGGCGAGCTTCTGCTGCAGATGGGGTTGATCAAGGAAGCGCCAGACGTTGCCACGCTGGCCGACACCAGCGCGGTGGCGAACTGACAGGCCTCGCCTTTGACCATTGTGCGGCGGCGCCTAGGGCCGCCGCTCTCTCCTGGACAAGTGATGATTTGACGATGCGGACGATCTGAAGATGCGCCCCTTGCATCCGGTGTCGCCGGGCATTCGAACCGTGCTTGGCATTTCCTTCTTCGTGCTGTTCGTCGCCTTCTGGGCGTGGATCACGCTTGGCGGCCACGTCAACCGCATCTTCCTCGCCGACCCGCTGTCGATGCTGCGGGATGGTTGGCGGCTGCTGGTCGAGGACCGCTTCTGGCTCGACATATTGATCACCATCTGGCGGGTCTTCGGCGGGTTCCTGCTGGCGTCGATCGTCGCCGTGCCGATCGGCATCGCCATGGGCGCCTGGAAACCAATAGAGGCGTTTCTGGAGCCGTTCGTCTCCTTCGCCCGCTACCTCCCGGCTTCGGCCTTCATTCCGCTGCTCATCCTGTGGGCCGGCATTGGCGAGCTGGAAAAGCTGCTGGTCATCTTCGTCGGCTCGGTGTTCCAGATCATCCTGATCGTCGCGGTCAAGGTGGGCTCGACGCGGCGCGACCTGGTCGAGGCGGCCTATACGCTGGGCTCGACCAACAGCGGTATCGTCAAACGGGTCATCATGCCGGCCAATGCGCCCGAGATTGCCGAGACGCTGCGGCTGGTGCTCGGCTGGGCTTGGACCTATGTCATCGTCGCCGAGCTGATCGGTTCGTCCTCAGGCATCGGCTACATGATCATCAACAGCCAGTCGCGGCTGGCGACAGGGCAGATCATCTTCGGCATCATCGTCATCGGGCTGATCGGACTGTTGTCCGACTTCGCCTTCAAGGCGTTCAATCGCTGGCTCTTTCCCTGGAGTCTGGCATGAGCAAGTTGCTTATCGAAGGCGTCTCGCGAACCTTCGCCGGCGTGCGCGGCGGGCAGCCGGTCAAGGCGCTGATGCCGGTCGACCTTGCGGTCGCGGCCAACGACTTCATCACCATTCTGGGGCCGTCCGGCTGCGGGAAGTCGACGCTGCTCAGGATCGTTGCCGGCCTGGAAGCGCCGAGCGAAGGCCGTGTGCTGCTCGACGGCAAGGCGGTGACGCGGCCGGGACCGGATCGCGGCATGGTGTTCCAGTCCTACACGCTGTTTCCGTGGCTAACGGTGGCGCAGAATATCGCCTTCGGCCTGCGCGAACGTGGCATGGCCGAAAAGGAGCGAGACGGGATCGTCGCTTCCTATGTCGACCTCGTCGGGCTCAAGGGCTTCGAGAACCATTGGCCAAAGCAGCTGTCCGGCGGCATGCAGCAGCGCACGGCGATCGCCCGGGCGCTGGCCAACGACCCCGAAATCCTGTTGCTGGACGAGCCGTTCGGTGCGCTCGACAACCAGACGCGCGGACTGATGCAGGAACTGCTGCTCGGCATCTGGGAGCGGCGCAAGAAGACAGTGCTGTTCGTCACCCACGACATCGAGGAGGCGATCTTCATGGCTTCGCGGGTGATCGTGATGAGCGCGCGGCCAGGCCGCATCAAGTCGGATGTCGCCATCGACCTGCCGCATCCGCGTCACTATACGCTGAAGACCAGCCGGGAGTTCTCGGCGCTCAAGGCGCGGCTGACCGAGGATATCCGCGTCGAGGCGATGCGCACAGTACAGGCGCAGCCCGCCGAAGCCTGAGTGCGTTTTCGGATCAGGCCGCCAGCAATTGCTTGCGGTCGACGCGCTCCTGCTGCGGCGAGCGGGCATAGAGTTCGCGGTAGCATTTGGAGAAATGCGACGCCGAGACGAAGCCGCAGGCGACCGCTACCTCGACCACCGGCATCGAGGACTGGATCAGCAGGTGCCGGGCGCGGTCGAGGCGGATTTCCAAGTAGTAGCGGGCAGGGGATCTGCCCATCTCGGTGCGGAACAGGCGCTCGATCTGGCGGCGCGACAGGTCGACATGGTCGGCGATCTCGATCAGCGACAGCGGTTCGGAGAGATTGCCTTCCATCAGTTCGATGATGGTCAGCACCTTGGAATTCTGCACGCCGAGGCGGGCGCGCAGCGGCAGGCGCTGGCGGTCGGTGGGGCTGCGCACGCGGTCGGTCAGCACCTGCTCGCACACGCGGTTGACCAGATTGTCGTCGAAATCGTCGCCGATCAGCTTGAGCATCATGTCGAGGGCGGCGGTGCCGCCGGCGCAGGTGTAGATGTTCTGGTCGATCTCGAAGAGGTCGGCAAAGACGTTGGCCTTGGGAAAGGCCTCGGAAAAGCCCGGCAGGTTTTCCCAATGGATGGCGCAGCGCTTGTTGGAGAGCAGGCCGGCGGCGGCAAGGATATGCGCGCCGGTGCACAGGCCGCCGACGGCGACGCCTCTGTTGTATTCCTCGCGCAGCCAGGCGAAGGCCGACCTATTCTGGTAGCGCTCGACATTCATGCCGCTGCAGACGATGGCCATGTTCGGCCGATCCGGCCCGGCCATTTTCTTGCGCTCTTCCTCGAGCGAGGTGTTGACGGCGCATTCGACGCCGTTGGAGGCGCGCACCGGCTTGCCGTCGATGCTGGCGAGGCGCCAGCGATAGGCCTCATAGCCGAGCATGCGGTTGGCCGAGCGCAGCGGGTCGAGCGCCGTCGCAAAGGCGATCATGGTGAAGTCCGGGACAAGGAAGAATACAAACGATCGCTTGATCGGATGCTTTACGGCGTTCAAGGGAACCTCACGCGGCCATGGCGCGAACAGGATGTCGCGAACAGCACAGCGACATCAGGAAAAACCATTCCTGTCAATCGGCTAGGGGGCTAAGCGGAAACTATATTTGCGACATGGGTCGCAAATGAGCAATCGTCCGGGATGACAGGCACGGGCTGCCGACGGATTGGGCATGGTGGCGGCGGCATAGGTGCCAAAAATGAGAAACGCCGCTTCGGTCAAGCCGAAGCGGCGCTGTTATCGACTATCGGCAGCGGCAGGGAAGCGCTGAGCGCTAGCCGTTATCTCAGGCAACGAAACCGAGGCGCACCGCATTCATGGCACCGGTCTGGCCGGGCATGGTATTGGCAAGGCGCTGGCGCTCGAGAGCGGTCGTCAGGTTCATTTCGCGGCGGGCAAAGAGGCGGGCAAAAAGCTTCATCATCATCTCCTATCGGTTGCTCAGACGGGTCGCCTTCGCTTGATGGAGTGGGGCAGCTCGTTTGCTGACGGTGATATAGGCCTGCGTGAGCAGAAACTAAATCGCAAATGCGAAGCGCTTGAATGGAAATGCGACATCGTTTGCGACATTATTGGGCATGGTGCCCAAAATTTACGATTACTTACAGTGTGTTACCGGCGACATTGAGGCGCCATGCAAGTGACGCATATGCGCCATGCAGCGGCGACACGGCTCTGAAAATCATTTGAGTGCAAATAAGTTGGAGAAAGCCTGCAGGGCCAATAGAGAAGGCCTGCCGGGCTGGTCTGCGCGGCAGGCCTTCAGCACAAGGTACACAATGGTTTACTTTGCTCCAGCCCAGGATCCGACGCCGTGGCGTGCACCGGTCTTGGTGTCGGCAGCTTCAGGCCAGCCGATATCCTTCTGCAGTTCGATCGGCAGCGAGCGGATCGCACGTTCGGTCTGGAAGCGGGCGCGGGCCGCGCTCAATTCGGTCGCAAGCCGACCGATGGATGACAGGATAGACATTTCATTCTCCTTTGGTTGTGGCACGTCCCGCATGAACGCGTTCCGTCGCCTGGATATTCCGCATCGAGTGCAATTCCGTGTCAGGAGCGTTGGAGCCATGGCACGTCCTGCCTTCGATGGAGTTGACTATCCTCCCAATCTGATGTTCAATCAAACGAAATGGAATGATGCTTCACATCAGAAAAATTGAAGGTCGATCCCGATGAACGCCCCACTCAATCATCCGCTGCCGCTGCTCGATCTCGACGTTTTGCGCACCTTCGTGGCCATTGCAGAGACCGGCAGTTTCACCACGGCGGCCAATGCGGTGTTCCGCACGCCGTCGGCGGTCTCCATGCAGATCAAGAAGCTCGAGGACATTCTCGGGCGGTCTGTTTTCGCGCGGGATGCGCGCTCGGTGACGCTGACCACGGATGGCGAGATGCTGCTCGGTTATGCCCGCCGGCTGTTGTCGATCAACCGCGAGGTGGTGTCGAAGTTCATCATCCCCGAGATCGTCGGCGTGGTGCGGCTCGGCTCGCCGGACGACTATGGCGAGCGCGTGTTGCCGCATGTGCTGAAGCGTTTCGCGCAGTCGCATCCGTCGATTGCCGTCGACGTCACCATCGACCAGAGCAGCAATCTGCGCCGCCGCATGGACGACCGGGCGCTCGACATCACGCTGCTGACCAATTCCTACAAGACCAGCGCACTCGGCGCCGAGGTGCTGCTCACCGAGCCGATCGTCTGGGCCGGCGCCAAGGGCGGCAGCGCGCATCTGCGCGAGCCTTTGCCGGTGTCGCTGTGGGAAGAGGGCTGCGCCTGGCGGGCCGGCGCGCTCGATGCGCTGAGCCGTGAAGGCCGCAATTACCGCATCGCCTATATGAGCGCCCACACGGCAGGCCAGCGCGCCGCCATCATGTCGGATCTCGCGGTTGCACCGTTGCCGAAGTCGTTCCTGGGCAACGACATGGTCGAGCTTTGCCCGAAGGACGGCATGCCCGATATCGGCACCTACAATCTGGCGATGGTGGTGTCGCCGGACGCCAGCGCGCCGGTCAAGGCCGTCGCCGACCATATCCGTGCGACGTTCGAGCTTTTCCGCGAAACCGGCAAGTTCTAGAGCGGTTCACCGTTTCACGGAAACGGCGAGCCGCTCTAACTCCTTGTTTTGACTCAATTCCCAAGGGAAAGCGCTACACGCTTTCCCGGGAAAACCGTTTTACACTTTTCCTGGAATTGCTCTGCTATTCCGCTGCTTGGGCGGGGCGCGCCGCGAGAGCGGGTCGCGCCGTGCGCCGCGCAGTTGCGCGCCGCTTGGTGGGCTCACCTTCAAGGAAGGCGACGATGCTGTCCCTGGCGCGACGCGCCTCCGGCATCTCGATCAGCGGCCAGACGTGGAACATGCCTTCCTCATAGACGACGTCGATATCGACGCCGGCAGCGCGTGCCTTTTTGGCGAAGATCAGATTGTCGGGGCTGAGCAGGTCGTGCGAGCCGGTCAGAAGCAGGGTCTGCGGCAGCACCGAGAGGTCGCCATAGAGCGGACTGATATGCCAGTCCCTGCGATCGATGCCGGCACTGTACATGCGGATCGCTTCCAGCCCGCCGGAAATGCCGAGCCACGGATCGTTGCGTTCCGCCTCGAACACTTCGGGGTTGGACAGCGACATGTCGAGGCCGGGTGAAATCAGCACGTGGCGCGACGGCAAGGGCAGGCCTTCCTCAGCCGCCATCATGGTCAGCACGACGGCCATGTTGCCGCCCGCGGAATCGCCCATGAAGACGATGTCTTCAGCGTCGGTCTCATCCAGCATCTGCCGGTAGACGTCGCCGACCATGCCGAACATGGCGTAGAAATCATGCTCCGGCGCGATGGGATAGATCGGCACGGTGATGCCGAAACCCAAGCGCTCGGCCACCTCGGCGATCAACCCCCAATGATAGGATGTGATCTGGAAGACATAGGCGCCGCCATGCATGTAGAGGATGCGCCTGCGTTCGCCGGCCTTCGGCGCGATTTCATAGACAGGGAAGCCATCGACGCTGCGCTCGGTGATATCGAGCTGCTCCCGCAGCAATGCCGGGGGATGATGATCCTCGGTCTTGCGGGCATAGGCGATCCAGCGCTGCAGGTTTTCCGGGCTGGCAAATGCCTTCTTGCGGCTGTGCCGGAGGATGAAGGAAACGAGGTGGCTTTTGAAACTGGGCATTCGCGTACACAAGCTCGGCCGCAGCCGACTAAGAGAATTCCCCCACTGTCTCGAAGATCGTACCTCCAGCCGAAATGTCAAGATTCTGGCCCAAGCCAACACGGTTGTTTGATCAGCCAGGTCCGCTGTTTTGCGCAGCGCGGCTCAGCGCCGGGGCAGCAGCGCGGCGCGCAGCTTGACGTCGGTCGCAGCCGGGACCATGCGGCGGCCCCGGCGCTTGGTCAGCAATTTGCACTTGTCGGCGAAGGTCATCAGCGGCCCGAGCCCAGGATCAGACGCGACAGGTTGGTCTGGGCGTCGATGCGCGGCGACACGGGCCAGCCGATGTCCTTCTGGATTTCGGGTGGCAGGTTGTTCATGGCGCGCACGGCCTGTGCATTCTTCATGGCCGCACGAAAACGGCCCAGGGTCTCGAACATCTCTATTCTCCTTTGGAGCGTTGTGGCGGCGGAATAGTCCGGTCCGCCATTCGATGTCCGTTAAATGCTTCACGTCTGTATCGGACGGATTGCGCCAAAACAGCGTTTCGGTTTCCAGATCGGTGCGATCTGGAAACATTTGCATACAAATGAAATTGGGCGAATTGGCGGCCTTCGTAAGGCGGCTTATTCCCGGCTGCGCCTGGCGGCATGGCCTTCGCGCGAACGCCGGCGCGGGGCGGCGTCGCCGGCGACGCCATCCTCGCTGACGGTCTTGCGTGGCGGCAATTTCACCGCCGCCGACAGTTTCGGGAACGGATCGACCTTGTTGGGAAGCGCCATGGCGTAGACGAAATGCTCCTGGAATTTCGGCTCCAGTGCGGTCTCGATCTTCTCGATGTGGCTGACCGTGTCCTCGATCTCGCGGCGATAGCCGCGGTTGAGCAGCGCCATCCGCGCACCGGCGCCGGCGGCGTTGCCGACGGCCGAGACCTTGTCGAGGTCGCAGTCCGGGATCAGGCCGAGCACCATGGCGTATTTCGGATCGATGAACGAGCCGAAGGCGCCGGCGAAATGGATGCGGTCGACGTGTTCGGTGTTCTGCTTTTCCATCAGAAGCTTGGTGCCGGCATAGAGCGCCGCCTTGGCAAGCTGGATGGCGCGCACGTCGGTCTGCGTGATGGTGATCTTGGGTTCGCCTTCCTTCAAGACATAAGAGAAGGTGCGGCCGTTGACCGTGACGCGCGGCGACCGCTCGGCCAGCGACCCGTCGATGACGCCATCCTCGGAGATGATGCCGGCGAGGTACATTTCGGCCACGATCTCGATGATGCCGGAGCCGCAAATGCCGGTGACGCCGGTCGCCTGCACGCTATCCAGGAAGCCGGGGTCGTCGGACCAGAGTTCAGAGCCGATGACGCGGTATTTCGGCTCCAGCGTATCGGGGTCGATGCGCACGCGCTCGATTGCGCCGGGGGCAGCGCGCTGGCCGCCGGAGATTTCCGCGCCCTCGAAGGCGGGACCGGTGGGCGAGGAGGCTGCGACCACCCGCTTGCGGTTGCCAAGCACGATCTCGGCATTGGTGCCGACGTCGACGATCAGCATCATCTCGTCCTGGCGATGCGGGCCTTCCGACAGCGTCACGGCTGCGGCGTCGGCGCCGACATGGCCGGCAATGCAAGGCAGCATATAGAGGCGGGCGCCCTGGTTGAGCTTCAGGCCGATATCGGAGGCCTTGATGCGCACCGTGCCCGAGACGGCGAGTGCGAAGGGCGCGCCGCCGAGTTCGGTCGGATCGATGCCGAGGAACAGATGGTGCATGATCGGATTGCCGACAAAGACGGAATCCAGGATGTCGTTGCGCTGGACATTGCCTTCCGCGCAGACCTTGTCGACCAGGCCCGAGATCGCCTCGCGTACGGCGACCGTCATGCCTTCGCGGCCGTCCGGGTTCATCATCACATAGGAGACGCGGCTCATCAGATCCTCGCCGAAGCGGATCTGCGGGTTGGAGGTGCCCGACGAAGCGGCGACGCGGCCCGACAGCAACGACACCAGATGCATGGCGATGGTGGTCGAGCCGATGTCGCAGGCCAGTCCATAGGCCTCGTTCTTGAGGCCGGGCCAGAGTGCTATGACGCGGGCGATGTCGCTTTCGGCATCCTTGTGGATGGCCGCGGTCGCGGTCCAGTTACCCTTGCGCAGTATGCCTTGCACCTGCGGCATCAGGTAGAAGTCGAATTCGAGGTTTTTAAAGCCCCAATCCTTCATCAAGGCGATCTTGAGGCGGTCGAGATCGCCCAGCGGCTTGTGCATGTCGGGCTCTTCGATCTCGACATAGCACATGCGGATTGCCGCATCGCGGGCGATGACGCGCGTGTCGGCATCCTTGCGGATGGTCTGGGCGTTGATGACCGTGTCCTGCGGCACGTCGATGACGAGGTCGCCGAGGATCTGCGCCGAGCAGGACAGGCGCCGCCGCTCGGGCAGGCCGCGGACGCGCTCATATCGCTCTTCCTTGGCGCCCTTGGGCGAGATGTGGTCGTTGGACGAGACGATCTTGTGCTTGGCGAAATTGCCTTCCTGCACTTCGATCTGGCAGCGACCGCAGGTGGCGCGGCCACCGCAGACGCTCTCGACATAGACGCCGAGCTGACGCGCGGCATCGAGCACCGGTGTGCCGACGGGAAAGCGCCCGCGCTTGCCTGACGGCATGAACAGCACGAGCGGATCAGTAATGTTTGCAGGCGAGTTCACGATTGCGCGCTTATCCCCTGGCCATGCGGGCTTCACGGCCGCCGCGCCGGCGACCGCCATTGCCGCCGCCTTCGCCCGGAGCGTTAACGGCGGTGGGCGCTGCGACCGCCTGGCCGCCTTCGGCCGGTTTGTAATCCTTGTAGGTGCGGATCCAGTTGGTGCAGTTCTCGTCGGTGCCGTTGAGCACATTGGCGCCGCGCACGGCTTCCATTTCCTGCGGGCGAACCGGGTTCATGATAGCGCTAGTCATGCCGGCGCCGATCACCATCGGGATGAAGGCGGCGTTGATGCCGTGGCGGTGCGGCAGGCCGAACGAAATGTTGGACAGGCCGCAAGTGGTGTTGACCTTGAGCTCTTCGCGCAGACGGCGCAGCAACGCGAAGACCTGGCGGCCGGCATCGCCGAGCGCGCCGATCGGCATCACCAGCGGGTCAACGACGACGTCATGCGCAGGAATGCCGAAATCGGCGCAGCGCTGCACGATCTTCTTGGCGACGGCGAAGCGCACATCCGGATCCATCGAAATGCCGGTCTCGTCGTTGGAGATGGCGACGACCGGAACGTTGTACTTCTTGACCAGCGGCAGGATGGCTTCGAGCTTTTCCTCTTCGCCGGTCACGGAGTTGACCAGCGGCCGGCCCTTGGCGACCTTGAGCGCTGCCTCGATGGCGGCGGTCACCGACGAGTCGATCGACAACGGCAAGTCGACAAGGCCCTGGACGATCTCCAGCGTCTGCACGAGCAGGCCGGGTTCGGTTTCGTTCGGATTAACGGAGGTGACGCCGGCATTGACGTCGAGCATGGTGGCGCCGCAGGCGGCCTGTTCCAGCGCATCCTTGACGACGGTCTCGAAATTGCCGGCGATCATCTCGGCGGCCAGCTTCTTGCGGCCGGTCGGGTTGATGCGCTCGCCGATGACGCAGAAAGGCTGGTCGAAGCCGATGATGATCTCTCGTGTCGCCGAGGCGACGATGGTCCGGGTCATGAAGTCTCTCCGCCTGATATAAAGATTTCTTTATATCGTTGTCTGGTTTCATTCAAGCGAATGGCTGGCCGTCCGCGCTGTCAGTGCGCGGTCTTCACCATATCCACCTGCGTTTCGGTAATGTCGTCGTGCAGTATGCTCTCGAGCCGGTCGGCGACCATCTGATCGTCGTGGCGGATCTCGCGTTTCCATGGCTGGCGGCCTTTCAGCACACCCGATTCATCGACGATCTCGGCGACATATTCCTCCTGGCGGTAGGCCATCACATGGATGCCGGAGACACCAGGAATTTCCTTCACCTCGTTGATGATGTCGGTGCAGAGCTGCTTGCCTTCCTTCTTCTGGTCCTGCGCACCTTCCAGCCGCTTGATGATGGCGTCGGGAATATGAATGCCCGGCACGTTGGAGCGGATCCATTTGGCCGTCTTGGCCGAAGCCAGCGGGCCGACGCCGCACAGGATGAAAACTTTTTCCGTATGCCCCAAGTCCCGCGCCCTCTGCATGAAGGTTCTGAACATCGGCACGTCGAAGCAGTATTGCGTCTGCACGAATTGCGCGCCGGCGGCGATCTTTTTGCCGAGATGGATCGGGCGGAAATCGAAGGGTGGCGCGAAGGGGTTGACGGCGGCGCCAAGGAAAATTTGCGGCGGCGTCGTCAACTTGCGGCCGGACAGGAACTTGCCGTTGTCGCGCATAATGCGGCAGGTTTCCAGCAACGACATGGAATCGAGGTCGAAGACAGGCTTGGCGCCGGGCTGGTCGCCGGCCTGGACGCCGTCGCCGGTGAGGCACAGCATGTTGGCGACCCCCATGGCGGCACCGCCCAGCACGTCGCCCTGGATGGCGATGCGGTTCCTGTCGCGGCAGGCGATCTGCATGATCGGCGCGTAGCCCATGCGGGTGAGCAGCGCGCAAATGCCGACCGACGACATGTGGCAGTTGGCGCCGGAGGCATCGACGGCATTGATGGCGTCGACCCAGCCGTCGAAGATTTTCGCCCTGTTGTAGACGTCTTCGGGATCGGCGCTGTCGGGCGGGTTGAGCTCGGTGGTAACGGCGAATTCGCCGCGTCGCAGCACGCGCTCCAGTCGGCCACGCGAGGAGTGGCCGGGCAGGGGATCTAGCGGCAGATGGATGCCGGCCGGGTTTTCATCGCGCTGACGGCCGATCACGCGCCCGCTCCAGTGTTGGCTTTGGCCGCTGCTTCACGGGCCGCTGCCGACTGGGCCGTCACCCGCAGCCAGGCCGAGGTTTCGCGCAGCGACTGGTCGACCGGCTTCTGCACGGTCAGGATCCTGTCGCCATGCTCCATGTTCCGCGAGCCTTCCCAGGCCTTGACCCAGACGCAAGGCATATCGGGCTCGACCTCGCAATTGCCGTTGGCGCGCACACCGCCGCAAGGGCCGTTGCGCAGCTGCTTGGGGCAGTTCATCGGGCACGACATGCCGGTCGAGGACAGGATGCACTGGCCGCACATGCGGCAGTCGAACATGAAGCCCTTGACGCGTTTTTCAACGAACTTGATCGGCGCTTCGACGCGGCCGTAGCCAAGGCCTTTCCACAGCGGATGGAGCAGCAGGAACATGTCTGCGAACCTGGAGTAGAACCATTCGAGCAATCGCGAATGGCGGATCGACCACAGCCTGATCGCAAACGAGCGCTGCACGCGCCGCTGCGGCGATACGTCGGCCGGCTTGTAGTCGGATTTCGGCGCTGCTTTCTTGACCTGAGTGGCCTGGGTAACCGGCTGGGTAACCCTTGGCCCCTCTTTGGCAGGAGTGGTTTCAGACATTTTCTTTCCCGCCCGCCTTGACCAGAGCGACCAGCCGCTCGCGGTCGTATTTCGCGTCGATGTCGCTGAATGCCTTCTCGACCTCGGCTTCGAGGTCGTCGCCGACGGGGATCGGATCGGCCTTGCGCCATTCGGCGAGGTAATCGTCGGTGCCGCCGGCGCCGGTGCGCATGGCGCACATGTCGATCGCCTCGGTGAAGCGCAGCGGCAGTTCGCGCTTGGCGTTCTGCCGGCCCTTCTTGACGATGACCTGGGCGGGGATGTCGCGCCAATAGACGACAATCAGATCGGCCATGAATTCTCTCACTCCCTGTAGAGCGCCGTGCGTCCATGAGGGAAACGACGCTCCACCACTTTGTCCAGCAGGTGCGAGCATTGCCGGATGCGCAGTGGGGCTGCTTGTTATGGGACGACGCGCGCGCATTCAAAAGCGACGCTATTGGACGTCGCAAAAAGAAAGGCAAGAATCTTTGACTTTGTTACGGGCTGAGATGGCCTGAGGCGAGGGTAAGAGGGTGCGTACAAACCGCCTGGCAGGGTGAACATCGCCGCTTTTCCAACAGCGTCGTCATTCGTCCTCGAAGCCGTTTTGTTTCAAATCCGCGATCCGAACAATCATGCTGCGTTTTGGGTCGAATGGGAGATCTTCAAAGTCGAAGGCGAGATAGAAGCCTCTTACATCATCATCGAGCGGATGCGTCAGGACACCGAAGCAGCCTATTTCCCTTGAGAACCGCACCGCTGTTCTCAAGGCGAAAAGGAGAAGCGAACGTCCACAGCCATGACCTTGATACCGCCGGTCCACGGCAAGCTGGCCGAGCAAGATAACTGGAATGGGATCGGGGCGGTTGCGTTGCGCCGATTTTGGCAGATGGGCGCGCTCGATTTGACCCGTGCTTAAGGTGACATAGGCGGCGATAGCCCCGGTCGCGAGATCACAAATGATGCTGGTGCGCGAGGTCCCATCCTGTTGATTGCGCCAGGCATGGCGGCGAAGCCAGTTGTTGAGCGACTCGCGACCGCAATCGAAGGCCTCTCTGTCGTCATCCGCCGCAAGAGGCCGGGGAGGCGTTAGTCCTGCCATACAGGTCGTGAGGCAGCGAGCCTCCGCAGCCCAGGACGGGTTTTCGCGGGAGACTTCGCCCACGCCTCGAACTTTTCCCAATCGGCGGCCGGAATCGTCACGATACGTCCGTCCAGTACCTCCATTTCGGCGGCTTCGACCGCCTTGCGCCTGATAAAGTCGCTGAGATTGGTGTTTGCCTGACTGGCGGCGGCTTCAAGAATGTCACGTTCATCAGAGGTGACGCGGACACTGAGGGGGGCCATATTTGACATCGGCAAACTCGCTTTCTGTATGACAATAGCGTACAAGCCGTCAGATTGACAGTGCCTTACCACACACCCCGGCGCACACCGGTCCAGAGATGGAACCAGATCGTCGGGTGGTACCATTGTTTCGACGGCAGGCCGGGGTCGATCGTGACAAGCTTGCCGTCCAAGGCACCGCGGACCGCCTCGACGCAGATGTCGCGCGAGAACGCCGCCTGGCGCAACCCATAGCTCGAAATTGTGGCGCGGGGCGCCGGGTTGCCGCGCGCCTGTTAAACCCCGCCGCGGGGGTCCACGCGGGCGTCGACCAGATGCACGGTGGTGCCGAAATTCTGGAGATCGCCGGAGGCCAGCGCCCAGTAGCCGCCATTCATGCCGCGGTATTTGGGCGCGATGCCGGCGTGGTAGTTGAGCACCGGGCAGGGCATTTGCGCCAGCGTCTGCCGGGACAAAATCCGGCAGCCGGCGAGCAGCACCACGCCCGGGCGGATGTCGGCGACCGCCTGCAGGCAATCGGGCCCGTCGGCGGAGGAGACGTGGATGATCTTTTGTCCCGGCCTCGGCTCTGTCTGCAGTTTTGCGCTGCGATCAGCCGCTCCGCGTGCCCGGCGAAGAGGCGTTTGCCGAGCCTGGTCAGCACCATCGTGCCAAGCTGGCCGATGGCCGAAAACAAGCCCTGGCGGCGCGCCCGGCCGAGCAGCAATTGTTTTTTGGATTCAGGGCTTTCGAGGATGACGCTGACAGGACCGAACTGGTCGGCGATGGCGTTGACGATGGCCCAGATGTGCGGCCCGCCTTCGGTGACGATGACGATCGCAGCACTTTTTTCAACCGCTGATGCCATGGCGCGCTTTCTTGCCGGCGCGCAGCCATTTGCCGTGCGCTGCCCGGCTCAATTCTGTGCCGGGCGAGGTTAAATCTTGATGACCGCCCGGCCAGCGAGAGACCAACGGATCAGCGCTTGAACTCGATGATGTCGAGTTTCGATTCGTAGTAGGGCGCCGGGAATTCGATGCGCCATTCATTGGCGCTGGTGCGGAAGGCATAGCCGACCTGGTCGCTTTCCGGGCCGCTGCCATAGGGTTTTGGCTTGTTGTCATTGACATAGCCGGAGCCGAGATAGATCGCGCGTTTTTCGCTATCGTCGAAGAAACGGCCCTTGGTGCGTTGCGAGCCGCTGACCTTTTCCAGCTGCCAACCGGAGCCATCGTCCGTGACCTTGCACTTGAACCAGCCATAGATGACCAGCGGGCCGGTCAGGCCCACCTTGATGGTTCGGCATTGCCAGTTGCCGCTCAGGTCCTTGTCGGAAAAGGCCACTATCGGCTTTGCCAGCAGCGCGTCGAGTTGGCTGACCTCAGCCGGGTCTCCCGCTTTTGCCTCGGCCAGCGCCGCCTTGCGGGTCTCGCCATATTTGTCGAGGCGAACCTTGTCGGCAGGCGTGATGATCTTCTGCACCTCGCCGTCGGCGCGAGCGGGCAAGACGAGGCAGAGGAGGCCAAGGGCGGCGAGCAGGACGCGAGGGGTCATCGGGACGTTCCGTGTTCGGATGGCTGAATCAGCCTGTTTGCTTATGGCTCACAACTTAACCATTCGCGGCGGCCTGTCATCTGTTCTCGACAGCGTCCCGGCTCAAGAACCGCTTCAGGCGTGGGCGGCGGCCTGCGCCAGCCCGGCCGTCAGGTCGCCATAGCCCGTCGAGCGGCGCTCATAGGCGAGGCCAAGCATCTTCGCGGCCTTCTCGGCGACCTTGTCGAGTTCCGGATCGTCGGTCTGGGCGATGTAGATCAGCTTCTGGTAGTTGCCGAAATAGTCCTTGATCAGCTCCGGGTGCTTGTCGAGGCCGAGCGGCTTCATGAAGAAGGCGTCGAACTGGCGGCACAGGAAATCGGTCATGTAGAACGACATCATGTCGGCGTCGGCGACCTTCGCATAGGCGTCCATGCCCTGGTAGAAGGCAAAGCAGTGCGGCCCGGCCATGCGTTCGACGCCGTGCTTCTCCAGAACCCGGTCGAGCATGCCGCCGGTACCGCAATCGGCATAGCCAACGAAGATGTTGCTATAGCCTTCCGCCTTGGCCTTTTCGATCGCCTTGTCCATCGCCGGTGCGATGCGGTCGGGGTAGAAATGGAACTCCGCCGGCAGGCAGGTCAGGTCGAGATGGTCGAGCTTGAGCTGCTCCTTGACGGCCAAAACTTCGCGCGCAATCATTCCACAGGCGATGACCAGCAGCCTGTCGTCCTGATTCGGTTTCGTTTTTTGCATTCTGGCCATGGAACCCGGTCGAAGCGGCCTTCGTTGCTGTGGGGCGAATCTATCGAGAGAGGGATAAACCGTCCATGAAACTGTTACGCGTTGCGCCGATTGCAATCCTTGCCTGCGTCCTGGCGCTTACGGCCTGTGCCAACACCGTCCGTGGTGTCGGCCGGGATATCAAATCGACTGCGAAAGCCGTCGACGACACCGTCACCAAACCCTGACGCAGCCATCCGTTCCAATAGCTGGGAACAAAAAAGCCGCGCTGCAAGGCGCGGCTTTCGATTGTGGGCCAGACGCCTTGCGGAAGAGATCAGGCTGAAGCGCGCATATTATGCTTGCGCTTCATGAAGTCCTTGGCGGTCTCGACCGCCACAGCCGCGTCGCGGCAATAGGCATCGGCGCCGACGGCCTTGCCGAATTCCTCGTTGAGCGGCGCGCCGCCGACCAGGACGACATAGTCGTCGCGGATGCCCTTTTCCTTCATCGTGTCGATGACGACCTTCATGTAGGGCATGGTCGTGGTCAAAAGCGCCGACATGCCGATAATGTCGGGCTGGTGCTGCTCGATGGCGTCGAGGTATTTTTCCACCGCATTGTTGATGCCGAGATCGATGACGTCGAAGCCGGCACCTTCCATCATCATGCCGACGAGGTTCTTGCCGATGTCGTGGATGTCGCCCTTGACGGTGCCGATCACCATCTTGCCCTGCTTCGGCGCGCCGGTGGCGGCCAGCAGCGGGCGCAGGATGAACATGCCGGCCTTCATGGCGTTGGCCGACAGCAGCACCTCGGGAACGAACAGGATGCCGTCGCGAAAGTCCTCGCCGACGATGCGCATGCCTTCGACCAGAGCTTCGGTCAGCACCTTGTAGGGCGCCCAGCCGCGCTCGAGCAGGATGTTGGTGCCTTCCTCGATCTCTTCCTTCAGCCCGTCATAGAGATCGTCGTGCATCTGCTGCACCAACTCGTCGTCGGAAAGCTCGGAGAGGATGATCTCGTCGTCGGCCATTTTTTCTCGGGCTCCTTGCCGCGCGGATGCGATCACGGCGGCTTAAAATAATCGCGTCAATACCTAACCCGGCAGGGGCAGGTATCCATAGCTGATTTGCGACTTCCCGCAAAAGGAAAGCGACCGCAAATCTATTGGAATTCTTGTCGATTTTGCGACAGGCGTTGGCGCTGGCGGGCCGTTTCGAATAGGGTGCATGACTACGATCCGGGCGAGAAGCCGCCATACGCGGCCGCAAACGGTTTTTAGGGAAAAAACGATCATGAGTGAAAACGCGTCAGTCGACCAGGAAGCGTCCAATGCGCGACGTGGACGTGCTGCCAGCGGCGGCGCGGCTGCAAGGCGGGCGGCGCGCTCGGGCGGCGGACCGGGCACCCAGCTCACCTATATCAAGCGCAAGATCAACATCTATGAGGTCCTCAACGAGGAAGGCCTGGCGATTATCGAAAACAACACCGATACGGTGCTGGAAGAGATCGGCATCATCTTTCGCGACGACGCCGAGGCGCTGCAGCTTTGGAAAGAGGCGGGCGCCGACGTCAAGGGCGAGCGCGTGCATTTTCCCAAGGGCCTCTGCCGCTCGCTGCTGAAGACCGCGCCGCCCATCTACACCCAGCATGCGCGCAACGCCGAACGTTCGGTGCAGATCGGCGGCAACGCCACCGTCTTCGCGCCGGTCTATGGTCCGCCCTTCGTGCGCGATCTCGACGGTGTCAGGCGCTACGCGACGATCGAGGATTTCCGGAATTTCGTGAAGCTCGCCTATATGGCGCCGTCGATTCACCATTCGGGCGGCACGGTTTGCGAGCCGGTCGACGTGCCGGTCAACAAACGCCATCTCGACATGATCTACAGCCACATCAAATATTCGGACAAACCGTTCATGGGTTCGGTGACGGCGCCAGAGCGGGCCGAAGACACCGTCGCCATGGCCAAGATCGTGTTCGGCGACGATTTCGTCGAAAACAACACCGTGCTGACCAGCCTGATCAACGCCAATTCGCCGATGGTGTTCGACGAAACCATGCTGGGCGCGCTGAAGGTTTATTCGCGTCACAACCAGGCTTGCATCGTCACGCCGTTCATCCTTGCCGGCGCGATGAGCCCGGTCACGGTGGCCGGCACGCTGACGCAGGTTCTGGCAGAGGTGCTGGCCGGCGCCTCTTTCACGCAGTTGATCCGTCCCGGCGCGCCGGTGCTGTTCGGCACCTTCGCCTCGTCGATCTCCATGCAGTCTGGTGCGCCGACCTTCGGCACACCGGAGCCGTCGCTGGTTTCCTACGGCGCCGCACAGCTTGCCCGCCGGCTCGGTCTGCCGTTCCGCACCGGCGGCTCGCTCTGCGCCTCCAAGGTTCCGGATGCGCAGGCCGCCTACGAGAGCGCCAACACGCTCAACTCGACCATTCTTGCCGGCACCAATTTCGTCCTGCATTCGGCCGGCTGGCTCGAAGGCGGACTGGCGTCCTGCTACGAAAAATTCATGATGGACATCGATCAGCTCGGCATGACGCAAAAGTTTTCCGAAGGCGTCGACCTCTCGGAAAACGGCCAGGCGATGGACGCCATCCGCCAGGTCGGCCCGGGCAGCCACTATCTCGGCTGCGACCACACCCAGGCCAATTTCCAGACCGCCTTCTACCGCTCCAGCATCGCCGACAACAATTCCTACGAGCAGTGGCTGGCCGAGGGCGAGAAGACAGCGCCGCAGCGCGCCAACGAACTCGCCCGCCGCTGGCTGGAGACCTATGAGGCGCCGTATCTCGATCCGGGCATCGACGACGGGCTGAAGGACTACATCGCGACGAAGAAGGCGTCGATGGCTGACGCCTTCACCTGAAAGGAGCCCGAGTCAGGCGGGGCTAAAGTCGCCAACATCATCCACAAGGAAGTCTGGCGGAGCGCTTTCTCCGACCCGGACAAGAAGGGATGATTGCGCGGCGCCGGGCTGACGAGATAGCGGCCGCGCTTTCCGCCGACGGCCTCATCCTGCGCGGCGGCTTCAATTTCGCAACAAGCGAAACGCCGCCGCATGGCCCTTCAGTTGCCCCCGCCAAATCCGTGCTGTTGGTGGGGCAGGCGGGAGCGGCACCCTGGCCGCATTTCCTGCGCTGGCGCGACCGGCAACCGCAAACCATTGCTAATCCGCTCGACACATGGTCGCGCGCAGTGATCGGTGCGGTGGCGGAGAAATTCGGCGCGCGCGCCGTTTCGCCTTCGGACAGACCTTATCTGCCGTTCCAGCAATGGGCGATGCGAGCGGAGGGGCTGAGACCGTCGCCGCTGGGCATCCTGATGCATCCGCAGTACGGGCTCTGGCATGCCTATCGCGGCGCGTTGCTGTTCGAGGATGAGATCGCGCTTCCTGAACGTCGCGAAGCGATTCACCTTTGCGACGCCTGTGTTGCAAAACCTTGCCTGAAATCCTGTCCGGTTGACGCCTATTCCGCGGATGGTTTCGCTCATCAGGCTTGCCTGGCGCATGTGCGGGGATCGAAGGGCGAACCATGCCGCGGCGGCGGCTGCCTCGACCGCAACGCCTGTCCGTATGGCACGGCCCATCGCTATCCGCCTGAGGTTCAGGCCTTTCACATGACGGCGTTTGCCGGCCTGTAGCCGGGTCGAAAGCCCGCACAAAGTGTTGAACGGGATTGTCAGGGAACGGCTTGCCCTGACGGTGCCTGCTTATATGTATCGCACGACATTTAACGGAGCGGGCCATGGCGAAGCAGGACATTGAGATCAAGACCGGGGACGGCGTGGCGAAAGCCGGGCTGTTCCGCTCGGCGACCGCTTCCTCGTCCAGGGCCGGCATCATTCTCTATATGGACGCTTTCGGTCCGCGACCGGCGCTCGACGCAATGGCGGAACGGCTGGCAGGCGAGGGCTATGCCGTGCTGGTGCCGGATCTTTTCTATCGCAAAGCACCCTACGGGCCGTTCGAGCCCAAGACCGCTTTCGTCGTCGAGGAGACCAAGGTCGCGCTGACGGCGTTGGTCCACGGCACGACACAGGACATGACCATCCGCGACAGCAGGGCGTTCCTCGACACGCTTACCGCTGAAGGTGTCACCGGACCGGTCGGTGTCGTCGGTTACTGCATGGGCGGGGCGCGGGCTTTGAATGCGGCTGCAACCTATCCCGATCGCATCGTGGCGGCGGCGAGCTTCCATGGCGGCAATCTGGCCAGCGATGCCGCCGACAGCCCGCACCGCAAGGCCGCAATGATCAAGGCGCGCGTCTATGTCGGGACATCGGGCGTCGACCGCAGCTTTCCGCCGGAGCAGTCGGCGCGGCTGGTCGAGGCGCTGCGCGTGGCGGAGGTCGACCACGCCATCGAAAACTATGCCGGCATGGCGCATGGCTGGTGCGTGTCGGACCACTGCGTCTTCAACGCGGCCGGCGCCGAACGTCATTGGAAGCGACTGACGACGCTGTTCGCCGAGACGCTGATCTAACGAGGCGTTGCCTGAAGTCGCAACGAACGGGTAGAGACTGCACGATTGGCGCGGCCTGTTAAAACAGCGCCAGTCGAGCGGGAACGAACAGCCTGATGCAATCCTATGATGTCGTGGTGATCGGCGCCGGTGCGGCCGGAATGATGTGCGCCATCGAGGCGGGCAAGCGCGGCCGCTCGGTCCTGGTGCTCGATCACGCGGCAAAGCCCGGCGAGAAGATCCGCATCTCCGGCGGTGGCCGCTGCAATTTCACCAACATCCACACCAGCCCGAAGAATTTCATCTCCGGCAATCCGCATTTCTGCATTTCGGCGCTCAGCCGCTACACGCAAGGCGACTTCATCGCGCTCGTCGAACGCCATGGCATTGCCTATCACGAGAAGACGCTGGGACAGCTGTTTTGCGACGGCTCGGCGCGCCAGGTCATCGACATGCTGGTTTCCGACATGCAGGATTGGGGTGTGGAACTGGCGTTGTCGACCGAGGTGAGGAACGTCAGCAAGACCGCGGACGGGTTTGTGCTGACGCTCTCCGCTGGCAGCGTCGCTTGCAGCTCGTTAGTCGTGGCTTGCGGGGGCAAGTCGATCCCCAAAATGGGCGCGTCCGGTTTCGGCTACGAGCTTGCGGCGCAATTCGGCCTTCCGGTGGTGGAAACACGGCCGGCGCTGGTGCCGCTTACCTTCGACGCAAGAACGCTGGAGCGGCTGGCGCCTTTGGCCGGCAATGCCGTCGATGCCGAAGTCGCCTGCGGCAAGACGCGGTTTTCAGAAGCGATGCTGTTTACGCATCGCGGCTTGAGCGGGCCTTCCATCCTGCAAATATCGTCCTATTGGCGCGAGGGCGACGAGATCCGCATCGCCATGCTGCCGGGGAGGGATGTGGCGGAACTGCTTCGCGCCGCCCGGCGCGTCAACGGCAGGCAAGCGGTGCAGACGGTGCTTGCAAACCATTTGCCGAAGCGCCTTGCGCAAGCAGTCGCCGAGCGCAGTGGGATCGATGGCAATCTCGCTGATTTGACAGACCTGCAAATGAAAACCGTCGAAGCCGCCGTCAACGACTGGCGCATCAAGCCGGCCGGCTCCGAGGGTTACCGCACGGCGGAAGTGACGCTTGGCGGTGTCGATACCAACGGGCTCGATCAGAAGACGATGCAGGCGAAATCCGTGCCGGGGCTGTTTTTCATCGGCGAAGTCGTCGATGTCACGGGCTGGCTGGGCGGCTATAATTTTCAGTGGGCTTGGTCGTCCGGCTGGGCCTCGGGCCAGGTGTGCTGATATTCAGGTGAGGCCGGCCTGCAAACGACGGCTTTCAGTGCTTCCGGTGCTCGCGTACCAAAAGTACGCTCCACTCCGGTTCTCGAAATCCATCGTTTTCGGCTCGGCCTCACCTGAATCTCAGCGCACCTGTTGCGCGTGCATCCGTCGCCTCGGAAAAAAATCTTTCCATAACCCCAAGGATTGGCCATTAGCCTTCGTCCAACAGGCAAATGATGGCGATGATGCTGGATGAAAGCGAAGCCTCCGACGCCGAATTGATCGGGCGGGCGAAGGGCGGAGACAGGGGTGCCTTCGGCAAGTTGCTGGAGCGGCACTACGACTTCGTCTATCGCGCCGCCTATCGCTGGTGCGGAAAGAAGGCCGATGCCGAAGACATCGCCCAGGAGGTCTGTGTCCGTCTCGGCAAGGCGATCCGCGACTACCGCGGCGGCGGCGCGTTTACGACATGGCTCTATTCCGTGACGCTGAACGCGGCGCGCGACATGATGCGCAAGACGACGCGCGAAAACGTCAAGACCGAGGCTTTCGGCGCCTACAGCATGATATCGGGAGAGGCATCCGCCGAGCCCGAAGATCCGACTGAGGCGCTCTGGGCAGCGGTGCGGCAACTGCCGGACAAGCAGCGCGATGCAGTACTTCTGGTCTATGGCGAAGGGTTGAGCCATGCGGCCGCCGCCGAGGCGATGGCAATCTCGGAGACGACGGTTTCCTGGCACATCCATGAAGCGAAGAAACGGCTGAAGACGTTGATTCGTTCAGCCGGGGAAGTGTGACCATGGTCGACGACAACGAACTCAACAGGCTGCGCGATGCAGCAGTACCTGCGCCGGGCGAGAGCGCGAAGACACGCGCCTTCGAAGCCGCCATGCGCGCCTATGATCAGGAAAATATTTCTGCCGTCACCCAAGGATCGGTCGGCGGGCTTCGTCTCACAGAGCGAGCACAAAAGCTCTGGAGCGAGATCATGCAAAAGAAACTCATCGCCACGCCAGCCATTGCCGGGCTCGTCGCCCTGCCGATCGCCGGATACGCCACCTTCCACATGCTGAGGGAACAGCCGTTGCCGTTCGGTAGCGACGAGAAGATCACCGAGACGCTGGCCGACAAGCCGGCAACCAATGGGCCGGCGATCAACGCGCCGGTAAAAGAAAAGCAGGCGCCTGAAGGCGACAAGAAGGCCGACGCCGATGTGCGAAGCCGCGACACCACTACGCCGCTTACGCCACCCGCGTCGCCGAAGCCCGAATCGACCGTTGCTGTCGCCCCGGCGCAGCAGGATGCGCTGGGACGCGGCGTGTTGGCCGAGCCTGCGCCAGTTGAGAGCCGCGAGTTGTCGCTTGACGGCACCGCTGCCCCGGCCGGCGGCGCGCGGGTCGACCGCATGGCCGGCGCGACCGAATCCAAGTACCTGGCGCAGCCTTCGACGATGCCGGCCGACCAGATAGCGCCGCAGGAGCCAAACCGCGACCGCGTCGAGGATTTCAAGACCAATCCTGTGCATGCAGCGCTTCAGGATCCGGTCTCGACCTTCTCGATCGACGTCGACACCGCTTCCTATTCCTTCGTCCGCGGCTCGCTGAAGCAGGGCTACCTGCCGCAGGCCGACACGGTGCGCGTCGAGGAGATGGTCAATTACTTCCCCTATGACTGGAAGGGGCCGGACTCGGCTTCGACGCCGTTCAATTCGACCGTCAGCGTCATGCCGACGCCGTGGAACGGGCACACCAAGCTGATGCACGTCGCCATCAAGGGCTTCGACATCAAGCCGGTCGAGCAGCCGAAGGCCAATCTGGTGTTCCTGATCGACGTCTCGGGTTCGATGGATGAGCCGGACAAGCTGCCGCTGCTCAAGTCGGCTTTCCGGCTGCTGGTCAGCAAGCTCAAGGCGGACGACACCATCTCGATCGTCACCTATGCCGGTGACGCCGGCACCGTGCTGATGCCGACCAAGGTCACCGAGAAGGACAAGATCCTCAACGCTATCGACAATCTGCAGCCGGGCGGCTCGACGGCCGGCGAGGCGGGTATCAAGGAAGCCTACAAGCTTGCCCAGCAGTCCTTCGTCAAGGACGGCATCAACCGTGTGATGCTGGCCACGGACGGCGACTTCAATGTCGGCCAGACCGATGACGACGATCTGAAGCGACTGATCGAGCAGGAGCGCAAGACCGGCGTCTTCCTGTCGGTGTTCGGCTTTGGACGCGGCAATCTGAACGACCAGATGATGCAGACCATCGCCCAGAACGGCAACGGCACCGCCGCCTATATCGACACGCTGGCCGAGGCCGAGAAGGTTCTGGTCGAGGATGCTTCCTCGACGCTGTTCACCATCGCCAAGGACGTCAAGGTCCAGGTCGAGTTCAATCCGGACAAGGTCTCGGAGTACCGGCTGATCGGCTATGAAACCCGCGCCTTGAACCGCGAGGACTTCAACAATGACGGCGTCGATGCCGGCGATATCGGCTCCGGTCATTCGGTGACCGCCATCTACGAGATCACGCCGAAGGGCAGTGGCGGCGAGCAGATGGATCCGCTGCGCTACGGCCAGGCCGCGGTCGACAATGGCGGCGTCGCCAACGCCGACGAATATGCCTTCGTGAAAATCCGCTACAAGCTGCCGAACGAAGACGTCTCGAAGCTGATCACCACGCCGGTGACGTCGGCCAACGAGGTCGCGTCCTTCGACCAGGCCAGCACCGACCAGCGTTTCTCCGTCGCTGTCGCCGCCTTCGGCCAGAAGCTGCGCGACGAGGATGCGACCGCGAAGTTCGGCTACGACAAGATCATGGAGATTGCCACCGCCGCCCGAGGAGCCGACCCGTTTGGGTACAGGTCCGAGTTCCTTTCGCTTGTGCGCCTTGCCTCGGCGCTCGGCGGTAACCGGTAGTGGCAATACAGCCGGTTCCTTTCAGACGGGGGTCGTTCTGATACGGGGAACCGGCTACGGGCGGGTGAGGCAGGCCGGCGGGGGAAACCCTGCCGGCCTTTTTTCGGATCGATTGATCCGAAGCGCACAGATGATCCGCCTGATCGTTAAATTGCGCAGCTTTTCCGGAACGTCATCGCAATGCCCTGCTATTATTGCATGGGGTCGGGACTGGGCTTGGGGAGCCGGGAATTGCAGATCATGAACATTGGAAACACGACGCCGGCGGTGAGACACACGCAGGCGTCGGGAACGCTGTCGCCAGAATCCAGGCGCATCATGGATGACGTCGACGCAGCCCGGAATACCGCAAAGTCGGCGCTGACCAATGACCGCTTTCGCGTCATGCTGGAGCAGATCGGCAATCCGCAGTCGTCGGGTGACCTGGTGACGATGAATGAAAGCGCCGACAGCACCGCCCTGGATTTCAAGACGGCGCTATCGCGTTACGCTGAAAACAGCGAATAAGTTCGATATCAGGCCCGGGTGCGGCGGCGTTCGCGGCGGGCTTCGCTGGTCTCGGCGGTGTTTTCCGTCGCCACCTTGTTGCGCATCGGACCGATGCGCTCGACGATCGCCGCGACGGTCGGGCGTTCGGATTTGGTGTGCGCGTCGAGCGCCTTGCGCATGGCGGCAAGGTGCTGGAACGACGTGCCGCAGCAGCCACCGATGATCTTCGCGCCGCCATCCACCGCCAGCCGGACATAGTCGGCCATCAGCTCCGGCGTGCCGGAATAATGGATCTCGGTGCCACGAAATTCGGGAATGCCGCAATTGCCCTTGACGATCACCGTCGCTTCCGGCTTCGCCTCGGTCATGTCGAGCAGCGAGGCCAGGATGTCGGAGGCGCCGACACCGCAATTGGCGCCGACACCGAGCGGTGTCTCTGAAAGTCCGTCGACGACGCCGTGGATATCCCTGGGCAGCAGGCCCATCATGGTGCGGCCGGCAGTGTCGAACGAACCGGTATAGGTGTAGGGCAGGCCGACGCGGATGGCGGCCTCCGCCGCGGCGCGGATTTCGTCCGGCGCAGACATGGTCTCGATCCAGGCGACTTCGGCGCCGCCTTCCTTGAGACCCTCGATCTGCTCGGCAAAAGCCTCGACTGCTTCGTCATAGGTCATGGCGCCGAGCGGCACCAGCAACTCGCCGGTCGGACCGACCGAGCCGGCGACGATGACTTTCCTGTCGGCCTTGTCGGCGACCGCGCGGGCAATCTCTGCGGCGCGCTTGTTCAACGCATGCACGCGGTCCTGCGCATGATGCAGCTTCAGCCGGTGGCGGGTGCCGCCGAACGAGTTGGTGAGGATGATATCGGCGCCGGCGTCGACGAAATTCTGGTGCAGGCTGGTGATGGTGTCGGGCGCTGTCTCGTTCAGCAACTCGGGCGCTTCGCCGGCCTCCAGACCCATGGCGAACAGATTGGTGCCGGTGGCGCCATCGGCGAGCAGCACGCCCTTTTCGGCCAGCAGAGCATCGATGGGATTGTTCGCGGTCATCGGATCGACTTTCAGATATTTGAATGGAATAAGGATATAAAGAAGTCTTTATGTCCAGTCAATGTGTTTGCGACCGGCAATGCCGCGCGGCGCACCTTTCCGGGGCGTTGGGGATCAGGCAGAACCCGATGGAAATGACGCGCCGGCCAGATTGCGCGCGTAGGCGGCGGCCTCATGCGGGTTGATGTCGGCGGCCCGGATCAGATTGTCGAAATGCTGGGTCAGCGCTTGGACCGGCTGGGTGGCGTTCAGCACGACATACATGTCGCCGACATAGATGGCGGCGCGGTAGGGACCGAAGATTGTCAGCGGGATCGAATAGCGCATGCGGCCGTCATAGAGGAACAGGCGGAAGGTGGGGTAGAGATCGTCAAGCAGCGTCGCCATATGGGCAAGCTGCTGCCGGCGGTCAGCCTCGGGAAAGCGGTCCCAGACGCCCAGGCCGCGGGCGAAAATCTCCAGCGTGTGGCGCGGCATGCAGACCTCCATATCGGTCTCAGGGCGCCGGTTGTACTCGATGCGGTACTGCGTCTCGCTGGCCTGCGCCAGACGGCTGCGGTTGGTGATGTTGGCTTCGTAGTCGACCAGCTGGCGTGTGCGCAGGAGATCGGGAATGCCGGCCGGCACATAGCGGATCTTGGTGCCTGCGGCTTCCGCGAACCATTTGGCGAGCAGCGTGCGGTCGAAGCCGTCGGGCGCCTCTTCGATCTCCAGGCTTTCGCGGATTTCGCCGGTGACGCCTTCGTCTTGGGAGAGGCCGAGCAGCCAGTCCAGCGAGATCTTGAATTCGGCGGCGATGTTGAGCAGCGTTTCGGCGCGTGGCAGGCGCGTCGAGGCGCCGGACATCAGTTGCGACAGCGCCGACCGGTCGATGCCGACTGCTGACGCGAAAGCTGACTGGTTGAGATCGGACCGTGTCAGGAGCAGCTTCAGGCGCTCCCGGAAGATTGCCGAAAGGTCCCGTTTGTCCACTGTTCGTTCTCCGCACTCTCTTAGGAAAAATTTGCGCCCGAGCCGTCGAATCAGCACTTCCAGCGTAAATGAATCCGTAGGGTTGTTTACAATGTATAACATCTGCGGTCGAAAATGCGCAATCGCAACATTTTGTACACTTTGTCTCGTTGAGCGGAATCGCTTCTCCTGACACTATGCTGTCAGGAACCAATTCCGGCGACTGAGGGACAGTGGTCGATAGCATGACAGGCAAGCGCATCAAGCGACGCGACGCAGCCGCCATCGAGTGGCCGACCGTGGTGCTCGCTTTCTTCTGTTACGGAATGTGGCTCGCTGCCGGGCTCCTGCTCTGGCCCTCTTATCCGATCCCGGCACTTCTTCTCCTCGGCTTCATCCTGGCCTTGCAGTCGTCGATCATGCACGAAGTGCTGCATGGCCATCCGACGCGCAGCGCGCTCATCAACGAAGCCTTCGTCTTCCTGCCGATCGGCCTGGTCTGGCCGTTCCGTCGCTTCAAGACGCTCCATTTGCGCCACCACGCCGACGAGCGCCTGACCGATCCGCTCGACGATCCCGAGAGCTATTACCAGGCGTTGTGGATGCATGACGATCTGCCGCCGACGATGAAATTCCTGCTCAAGATCAACAACACCATGGCCGGCCGTTTCTTTCTCGGCCCCTGGCTGTCCTGCATCGGTTTCTTCGTCGACGACGCCAGGCATGTGATTGCCGGCGATAAGGTGATCGGCAAGGCATGGCTGCTGCATGCGATCGGCCTCGGCATCGTGGTGCCGATCGTGCAGTTCGGCTTCGGCATTCCGGTATGGCTCTACATTCTGGTGCCGGTCTGGCTCGGCCAGTCGCTGATCGCGGTCCGGACTTTCGCCGAACATCAGTGGTCCGAGCACCCTGAAGGACGCACGGTGATCATCGAGCGCTCGCCGCTGTCGTTCCTGTTCCTCAACAACAATCTGCACTTCGTTCACCACAAGACCCCGACCGTTGCCTGGTACAGGCTGCCAAAAGTGTTTGCCGACCGCCGCGACGAGTGGCTGCGGATGAACAATGGCTACGCCTATCCGAACTATTTCGCACTGATCAAAGCCTACGCCTTCAAGGCCAAGGAGCCGATCGTGCACCCGGTGCTGCGCCGCCAGCCCGAGCCGGGCAGGGCGTTCAAGCCGCGCATCAGGGCGCGCAGCATCAGCGGGCTTGGCAGCGCGCCGGTTCCGGCCGAGCCGCCGAAGGAATAATCCCCGGACTTCCCGAACCCGTGTCGGCCAATTCTGATTGGACGCCGCGTTTTTGCGATCCTTTCCCGAGCCATGATGATTGAGTGTCGGCATGAGTGATTTGGTTGCGGCATTGCCGATGTATGACTGGCCCGAAGTGCGCGACGAGGTCGACGCGCAATGGGCAGCGTTGCGCGATGCTTTTCGGCACAAGGGCGTCGATGGGCCGCAGACAATCGTGCGCCGCAATGGCGACCTGCCGCCGGTGCCGGGCGGTATCCACGACGCCGAGGGCAGACTGATCGCGCCCGATCCGGCGATACTGCCGCCGGACGAACTCGACCATCACCAGCTTTGGCTGCATCCGGCGCTGCTGTTCGCGCAGACCTGCTGGGGGCCGATGGAACTCGGCCTGAGCAAGCATGTGCAGGTGGTCGGCCAGCCGAGCTACGACGCTTACGAGGGCGGCGAAGGCGAACTCTATTCGAGCGCGCTGGTGATGCGGACGGGCGAGGGACCGGAGGTTCGCTCGCCCGCGGATGGCAAAGCCTCGCTGCCGCTCGATCTGATGCGCGGCAAGAGTTTTACCTACAACAGCCTCGATTCGATGTCGGGCATCATTGCACTGGCGCGCGATCTGCAGGCCGCCGGCGAAAGCCTGGATATCTTTTCCTCGCGCAGCGAAAGCGGTGGCCATCGCGGCTCGATCGTCGCGGTCGCCGAGGGCAAGGCGGATATAGCTGCCATCGACTGTGAGAGCTGGGCGCTGGCGCAGCGTTTCGAACCTGCGGCAAACGCCGTGAAGGTCGTCGGCTGGACGGCAAGGCGCAAAGGCCTGCCCTACATCACCGCCAGGACGACGCCGGAAAAGACGCTCAAGGCTCTGCGCGAGGCGCTTGCCGGATCAGCCGAGCAACCTCGCATCCAGCTTGTAGGTTGAAAGCTGCTCGTTACCGGTCGCGGTGATCAGGATCTGTTCCTCGATCTTGACGCCCTCATGGCCGCCGAGACGGCCGATATAGCTTTCCACGCACAGCACCATTCCCGGCTCCAGCGCGCCGTCGGGCGTGTCCGGCGTCCAGTCGCTTGCATGCGGCAGGGTCGGGTACTCGTCGGCCAGGCCGACGCCGTGATAGAGCACGCCGTAGCGTGTCGGGAAGCAATCTCCCGGCGGCACCACGGAGCGTTCGACCAGGTCGCGAAAGGATATGCCGGGCTGCATCAATTGCGTGTTCTGGGCGATCTGGTCGGCGGCGATGCGGAACAGGTCGCGCTGCTCGTTCGACGGCCTGGCGTCACCGCAAAGCCAGGTGCGGGAGAGATCGGCGCAGAAGCCGTAGGGACCGATCAGGTCGGTGTCGAAGGCGACGAGGTCGCCTTCCTCGATCACCCGCGACGAGCATTCCTGGAACCACGGATTGGTGCGCGGCCCCGAGGCAAGCAGCCGGGTTTCGATCCATTCGCCGCCGCGCGCAATGTTGCCGCGGTGGAGTTCGGCCCACAATTCGTTTTCGGAAATGCCCGGCGTCAGCGCCTTCTCCATTTCACCCATCGCCGCTTCGCAAGCGACGATTGCGCGGCGCATGGCGAGGATCTCGTCCGGCGATTTGATCAGCCGCGCATTTTCCATCACCGCTTCGCCATTGCCGATCGAAATGCCGAGCCGGGCGAGTTCCTCGACGCCTTCCGGGTTGATGTGGTCGACCGCAATGCGGCTGTTGCCGCCGCCATGCTCCTTGACCAGATCGGCGATGCCGGCCGCCCAGCGGCGGACTTTGTGCTCGGTCAGCTCGCCGCCATAGAGATACATCCACGACACTGCCGGCCGCACCTCGTCGACGACGCCGGAATGATCGGACAGATGCTCGCAGGAGAAATAGTCGAACAGCACCACGGGTCCCTCAGTGGCGACGAAGCAGTGGCGGGTCGGATTGTGCGCGACCCACAGCTGCATGTTGGTCGAATCGGTGGCGTAGCGGATGTTGACGGGGTCGTAGAGCAGCGCGCCGGCGTAGTTTCGGCGCCTCAGTTCGGCGCGGAGGCGCTCGAGCCGGTATTTGCGCATCGCGGCAAGATCGGGCGCGGCGATGCCTGCCGCTTGCCATTCGGCTTCAGCCAGCGCGCCATAGCCCAGCACATGCTGGTTCAGCGACGCCGCCTTCTGGCGCGATGTTTCGCGCAAGGCTTCGACGGAGCCGGGCTCGAACGGCATGATCTTGCGATGACGACCGAACCCTTGTTTCTCCACCCGACGCCTCCCTGCCGACTTACTGTGGCGCTGCGCCCGCGGCCGCTTTCTTCAGCCGCGTGACCGTCAGCGTGCGGGTGGGCGGCTCGCTGTCGAACAGCATCGGAACGACCAACTGCTGCGGCGAGCCGTCAGCGACATAGCCGGCCTCGCTCAAGGCCCGCAGGATGCCCTCGGGAGGTTCCTTGTCATTGGCCATCACGAGCACCGCCGGCTCGATCAGCAAATGGCCGAAGTCCGGCATCTCGTCGTCGAGCACGACCAGATCGGGATCGACAAGACGCAGATTTCCCACCCAGTGCCAGCTCGATATCGCCGTGCGAACCGGACCGTTTGCCGTCAGCTGGCCATAGAGCGACTGGTAGTCGACACGCACGATGCTGCCGCGGCTGTCGCCGCCATTGAGGTGCGTGTACCAGGTCACCGGCAGCACGAGGATGGCAAGCGTTGCGCCGACAAAGACGACGACGTCCTGCACCTTCCTTCCCTTGTCGCCTCTGGCATCCATCCGCAAGGCCAGCGCGACCGGCAGCAACACAAGAATGGGAAGCATCCAGCGATCGCGAAATTGCGTCGTCCCGCTCGCCAGGACGAGCACGATGGTCATCGCCAGGGCAAAAGCGATGGTGCGCCACACCAGTTTCTCGGTCCATGGCGCCGGTTGCAGAGCCGGCGCCGGCTTTTTCCATGCGATGAGCAAAGCCGCGACGAATATGCCGGCCGGCAACACGGCGAAATACAGGATAGCCTTGCCCAGTCCGCGCATTCCGTAGAATGCGGTTTGTATGGCGCTTTCTCCTCTGCCCATGCCGAAGCCGCCGCTGTGCGACAGCAGCTGGTCGGTGTAGGTCAGGTTCCAGTAGAGCGTCGGCAGGCAAAGCAGCACCGCCACGACAAGGCTGATCGAAAACCGGCGGTTGAGGATGACGCCGCGCGTTTCGCGCAGCGACAGGGTGGACAGGATCAGCGCGCCGAGAAAGATCGCGTTGTTGTATTTCGACAGGATGGCGGCGGCCATCGCCACGCCAAACAGCACATAGGTGGCCAGGGAACGCCGCTGCACCAGTTCGACGAGCGCAAGAAACAGCACCACTGAAAAACAGAAAGCGGCGATCGAGTGGGTGAGGGCGTGCTGCATCTCCCACACCATCTGCGGAAACAACAGCAGGCCGAACAATGCGGCGGCGCCAGCGCGGCTGGAATAGCCCAGGCGGCGGACAGCGATGAAAACCGACGCCAGCGCCGCTCCGATCAGTAGGTACTTCACGATCTTGAGCGCGAGGATGTTCGTTCCGACCACGGCGGCGACGAGGCGGGCGAGCCAGGTGTAGAGCGGCGGCTGCGAGCCGCCATAGCCAGCCCAGAGGTAGCGCATGTACATCAGCTGTTCGGAATCGTCGACGCCGACACCGGTTCCCACGACATGGGACAGCAGCGCCATCACCACGATCTGGACGACGCAATAGACCGCGACGCAGACCAGTGCGGCGTTGAAGGGACCGACCTTGCCTTCGCCGAGCCAGTCCGTCCATTTCTCTAGATACTGCAAGGGGATCGTCTTCTCATCGAGGGAAATGCCTGCGGCCAACTGCCGAAGGCCCCTTACACGATCTCACGCTCCCTGTCGCCTTTTCAGGTCCGCATCTTCTCGCCGCTGGGGTCGAAGGGCGCCTCGACATTGATACGCGCCGGACGCCGGTGGCCGAGGATCTCGATCTCGAACAGTCCGGCACTTTCGTCCTCGGCGAGTGCCGCCGGCACATAGCCCTGCGCCATCGATTTCTGCACATAGTGCGCGTAACCGCCCGAGGTGACCCAGCCGACCACGCGCCAGTCGCCGTCGACGATGCCGCGCACGGCGGAAGCGCCTTCGGCAGCCTTCGAGCCACGCACTTCCTTGCCCGCCATGTCGAAGCGCGGCGCGCCATAGCCATGCGGCTTTTCCACCGTGCCATAGTCCTTGCCGACCTTGGCCCAGATCGGCTCGTCGCCCATGACATCGGCGTCGGCCGCATCGATGATGAAGGAGACACGGCGCAGTTTCGGTCCTTCCGCCTGTTCCTTGGCGGCGGCCTCGCGGCCGATGAAGTCGTTCTTCTCCAGCTTGATGAAGCGGTCCATCCCGCCTTCGAACGGGCCGTAGATCGGCCGCAGCTCGCGGTACCAGGTCGGGAAGTTCTTCTCCAGGCGCATGGAGAGCAAAGCGCGCATGCCGAAATCGACGAGGCCGAACTCCTCGCCGGCGTCCTTGATGGCCTTGTAGACCAGACGCTCATAGGCCGGCGCCATCCAGATTTCATAGCCGAGATCACCGGTATAGGTGATGCGGTTGACCATGCAGGGCGCGCCCCCGACCGCCATTTCGCGGAAATCCATGAAGCGAAACGCCTTGGTCGAGATGTCGACATCGACCAGCTTCTGCAAGAGATCGCGCGATTTCGGCCCGGCGATCGACAGGCCGACGAGCGTCTGATCGAAGCGGTGGATGCGCACCGAACCATCCTTCGGCAGGTGCTTTTCGAACCAGCGCATGTGGTACTTCTGCGCGGCGGACGAACCCCAGATCATAAATCTGTCTTCGCCTGCCTTGGCGATGGTGAAGTCGCCGATCAGCTTGCCGAACTCGTTGATCATCGGCGTCAGCACGATGCGGCCGATCTTCGGCATGCGGTTGGTCATCAGCCGGTTGAGGAAATCCTCAGCCGCAGGTCCCGACACTTCGTATTTGGCGAAGTTGGCGATTTCGGTGACGCCGACGCGTTCGCGCGTGGCGCGCACTTCCTCGCCGATAGGACCGAAATCGTTTGAGCGGTGGAAGGAGACGACGTCCTTCGGCTCCTTGCCCTTCGGCGCGAACCACAGCGGGGTCTCCAGGCCCCAGCTATCGCCCATTACGGCGTTGTTGGCGAGCATCGTGTCATAGAGCGGGGTGGTTTGTGCAGGGCGCGCAGCCGGCAGCTCTTCATTGGGGAAGCGGATGGAGAAGCGGCGCGAATAGTTTTCGCGCACCTTTGCGTTGGTGTAGCGCAGGCCGGCCCACTCGCCGAAGCGGGCGACATCCATGCCCCAGACGTCGAAGCCGGGATCGCCATGCACCATCCAGTTGGACAGCGCGAGGCCGACGCCGCCGCCCTGGCTGAAGCCGGCCATGACGGCGCAGGCGCACCAGAAATTGGTCAGGCCCTGCACCGGCCCGACCAGCGGATTTCCGTCGAGCGCGAAGGTGAAGGGGCCGTTGATGATCTGCTTGATGCCGGCTTTCTCGATGCCGGGGAAATGCTTGAAGCCGATCTCCAGCGACGGCGCGATGCGGTCGAGGTCGGGCGGCAGCAGTTCATGGCCGAAATCCCACGGCGTATTGACCGGCGACCAGGGTTTGCAGGCATTTTCATAGGTGCCGAGCAGGATGCCGTTGCGCTCTTGGCGGGTGTAGATCTCGCCCTTGAAGTCGAGCACGCCGATCATCTCGCGGCCGGTCGATTTGTTGAATTCCTCGACCTCGGGCATCGGCTCGGTGAGCAGGTACATGTGCTCCATGGCCAGCACCGGCAGTTCGACGCCGACCATGCGGCCGATCTCGCGCGCCCACAGGCCGCCGCAGTTGACGACATGCTCGGCGTGGACGGTGCCCTGTTCGGTGACGACGTTCCAGGTGCCGTCAACTTCCTGCGTCAAGTCGACGACGCGGTTGCGCAGCACGATCTCGGCGCCCAGCTTCTTGGCCGCCTTGGAGTAGGCGATCGTCGTGCCGGAGGGATCGAGATGGCCTTCGACCGGATCCCACATGGCGCCGACGAAATTGGTCTCGTCCATCAGCGGGAACATCGCCTTGGCTTCGGAGGGCGTGATCAGCTCGGTGTCCATGCCGAGATAGCGGCCCTTGGCGTGGGCCAGGCGCAGAAAATCCATGCGCTCGGGCGTATCGGCCATCATCACGCCGCCGGTCAGATGCAGCGAGCAGGACTGGCCGGAGATTTCCTCGATCTCCTTGTAGAGCTGCACCGTATAGGCCTGCAGTTTGGCGACGTTGGGATCGCCGTTCAGCGTGTGGAAGCCGCCGGCTGCGTGCCAGGACGAGCCGGAGGTGAGCTCGGACCGCTCGATCAGCATGATGTCGGTCCAGCCGGCCTTGGCCAGGTGATAGAGCACCGAGCAGCCAACGACGCCGCCGCCAATGACAACCGCTTTTACATGAGATTTCATGAGAGATAGGTCCGTTTTTGCGTAAATTGAATCAGGTGTGTCGGTTGGCGGGATGCCGCCAGTTGCTTGCCGATCAAAAATCGGTCGGCGCGCCGCCTTCGGCCGTGCGCTTTTCGACGAAGTCGTTGAGCTCTTCACGGATCGCCGGGTCCATATAGGGTTCCTCGTAGGATGCCAGCCGCTCCTTCCAGACCTTGTTGGCCTTTTCCAGCGCGGTCGGCGATCCGGCTTCGGCCCAGGTCTCGAAATTGCGCCAGTCGGAGAGGATGGGCGAGTAGAAGGCTGTCTTGTAGCGGTCCTGCGTGTGCTGGGTGCCGAAGAAATGGCCGCCGGGGCCGACCGACTGGATGGCGTCGAAGCCGAGCGCTTCGTCGGACAGGTCGAGCGGGGTGAGGAACTCGGCCACCATCTGCAACAGGTCGATGTCCAGCATGGTCTTCTCGTAGGAACAGCGCAGGCCGCCTTCGAGCCAGCCGGCCCCGTGCATCATCAGATTGCCGCCGCCCTGGATGGCGCCCCACAGCGAGAACACACTTTCATAGGCTGCCTGCGCGTCGACGGTGTTGGCGGCGCAGGTATTGGAGGTGCGGTAGGGGATCTTGTAACGGCGGGCAAGCTGGCCGCCGACAAGCTGCGCCTTCATATATTCAGGCGTGCCGAAGGCCGGCGAGCCCGACTTCATGTCGACATTCGAGGTGAAGCCGCCATAGCCAACCGGCGCGCCCTTTCTCACCATCTGGGCAAAGGCGATGCCGGACAGCGCCTCGGCATTTTGCTGCACCAGCGCACCGGCGATGGTCACCGGCGCCATCGCGCCGGACAGGGTGAAGGGCGTGATGACGACGACCTGACCCTTGCTCGACATCTGGATGATGCCTTCCATCATCGGCACATCCAGTTTCAGCGGCGAATTGGTGTTGATGATGGTGAAGACGGACGGCTCTTCGAGCATCTGCTCATGGCTGATGCCGCGGGCGATCCTGGCGATCTCGATGCCGTCGACATTGCGCTCCTTGCCGAGCGAATAGATGTGGAACACCTTGTCGGTCAGCGTGGCGAGGTCGCGGATGCATTCAAGGTGGCGCACGGAAGGATGGATGTCGGTCGGCTCGACCGGATAACCGCCGGTGCAGTTCAGGATGTTGTGCATCTGCGCCAGACGCAGGAAGTTGCGGTAGTCCTGCTGGTTGCCCGGACGGCGGCCGCGATCGAGGTCGGAGCAGTTCGGTGCCGACGCCATCATCGACAGGATCACATTGTTGCCGCCGAAGCGCACATTGTGCGCCGGGTTGCGGGCATGGAGCGTGAATTCCGACGGGCAGTTGGAGATGAGATCGAGGATCATGTCGCTGTCAAAGCGCACGCGCTCGCTGCCCTCGCGGACATCGGCGCCGTTTTCCTTCATCATGCGGCGCGCTTCGTCATGCAGCACGTCGACGCCTATTTCCCTCAAGACGCGCAGCGAGGCGAGGTGGATCGATTCCAGCTCGTCGTCAGAGACCAGCTTGGTCGGCGTCAGCGGATTTCTCAGTTGCCGAAAAGCCGGCTGTTCGAAGGCGGCCGAGCCGCCGGCGCGCTTGCCCGCACGGCCACCGCGACGGGCACGGTCGGTTGCCAAAGGCGGTTCGGCTGGATGCAGGGCGGCGGTCATGATGGTCCTCGTACGATGCTGGTAGCGGGCGGCATAATGGACCGGCGGCTGTCCGACCATTGCGGAGGCGGCGACCACTAGGACGAGGGAAGCGACATGCCCGAACGGCAGTCCGATAGCTGACAACCTTGCCGGGGATTGGCGGACAGGACGCGCCCACTGCGGCTCTTGGCGCAAGGGGATTTCAGGCGCGGCCCTTCCTTTCCCTAAATCGAACCGCTAGCTCAGTGGTTTGCCGCTGGATGGGCCGGCAATTCATGTGGAAGGCATCATGGCTGCGACCGGTTCGAGCGATGGCGAAGCGGGGACGCAATGGGCGGCGCTTGCCGGCGTAACTGCCGCCCTCGCGATGTTCGGTGCGGCGCAAGGGCTGAGCTCGCCGCTGTTTACGCTGCTGATGCAGAAGCAAGGCATGTCGCCGGCGCTGATCGGCTTGTCGGCAGCGATGATGCCGCTTGGCCTGATCCTTTCGGCCTCGTTCGTGCCGGCAGCCATTCGGCTGGTCGGCGCGCGCAACCTGGCTGTGGGTTGCTCATTGATTGGGGCGCTGTGCTTCCTCGGCATCGGCTACCTGCAGGACTGGGTGGGCTGGTTCGTCATCCGCTTCATCATCGGTATCGTCATCAACCCGCTCTATATACTGGGCGAAGTATGGGCGCTGTCGCTGGCGCCGCCGTCGCGCCGCGGCAGGGTGATGGGGGCATTCAACACCGTGCTGGGCGCTGGCTATGCTGCGGGGCCTTTGGTCCTGACCGCGGCAGGGATATCGGGCTGGGTTCCTTTCCTGGTCGGCATGGCCGGCTTCATCCTGTGCGCCGCGATCCTTCGTGCTGTTTCGTCAAGCCTCGCCGGCTTCGAGGATGACGGCCAATTGCCCGGCGGCTTTTTCGGTTTCGCCAGGCTGGCGCCGGCGCTGTTGTTTGCCGTGCTGGTTTCGGCGGCGGTCCAGCAGGGCACCTACGCTTTGATGCCGGTCTTCGGTGCCGCCTATGGCCTGCCCGAAAGGACGCTGGCGGCCCTGGTGATGGCACTGTCGCTGGGAAACATCTTCCTGCAGATCCCGCTCGGCCTGCTGGCCGAGCGTTTCGGCGGGCGGGCGATGATCATCTTCTGTGCGTTGGCGACAACGACCTGCGCGGTTTTGCTGCCGTTGCTGATCACGACGCCGGCGATCTGGCTCGTCCTTCTCGTCATGGGCGCTGTTGGCTACGGCGTCTACACCATGGCGCTGGTGGAGCTCGGCAGCCGCTTCAGGGGAACCGTGCTGGTCGCCGGCAACGCCGCCTTCGCATTGATGTGGGGCGCCGGCGGCATTGTCGGCCCGCCTGGCGCCGGTGCCTTGATGCAGACCATCGGTCCGCTCGGTCTGCCGGTGGTGATCGCCGGACTCGACGCGCTGCTGGTGAGCTTCGCGCTTTACCGATCGTTCAAGCGCCAAACTCCTGACAGGCCCAAAAACTCCTGACAGGCCCAAACTCATGACAGGCCTTCTCTGGAGCAAACGGTTTTTCCCGGGGCGGGGCTTACCCGCGTCGGACAGAAAAGCTAGTCCTGAATCTGGTTTAGGTCCCAATGATGAACCTGGCGGAAGCTGACAACGAGAAGATGCAGTGGGCGGCGATCAGCGGCGTGATCGCGACCGTCTCGGTGTTCGCCATCGCGCAAGGCCTGTCCTATCCGCTGCTGAGCTTCATCCTGCAACGCCAGGGCGTTTCGCCGGCCATCATCGGGCTCTCGGCGGCAATGACGCCGATCGGCTTCATTGTCTCGTCGCCGCTGATCCCGGCACTGGCGCGCCGGTTCGGGGCAGGGCGCACCGCGCTTACCTGCGCGGCGTTTTCGGCTATTGTGCTTGCGCTGATCGGCTGGACGCAGAATGTCTATCTGTGGTTTCCGCTGCGCTTCTTGATCGGGGTGGTGACCAATCCGCTCTATGTCTTGAGCGAAATCTGGGTCATTGCACTGGCGCCGCCATCGCGCCGCGGTCGCGTCATGGGTGTCTATTCAACCATCATCTCGGCCGGCTTCGCTGCCGGGCCGCTCTGCCTGCTCGCTGTCGGCACCGTGGGATGGCCGCCATTCCTGGTGGGGATCGCCGCCTTCATCTTTTGCGGCGCCTGCCTCGCGCTGGTGCTGCCGCGAATGCCGAAGGTCGACGAAGCTGGGCGCCGGGTTTCGGTCATGGGCTTCGTGCCACTGGCATGGCTACTGCTGTCGGCGGTGGTCGTTGCCGCCGGTTTCGAACAGGGCGTGCTGGCGCTGCTGCCGGTCTACGGCACGCACTATGGCATCGCGGAAGCGCGCATGTCGGCGCTGCTGTCGGTGATGATCGCAGGCAACATCGCCATGCAGGTGCCGCTCGGCTTGCTGGCGGAACGGCTGACGGCGCGGCTGGTGCGATTCGTCTGCGTCGTGGTGACTGTGCTGGGCTGCGTGCTGCTGCCGCTGCTGATCGAGACGCCGTTGATCTGGCCTTGCGTCTTTATCTGGGGCGCGGTCTCCTATGGCATCTACACCATGTCGATCATCGAGCTCGGCGAGCGCTTTACCGGCTCGGCGCTGGTCGCCGGCAATGCCGCCTTCTCCCTGATGTGGGGCATCGGCGGCATCGTGGTGCCGCCGCTGGCGGGTGGCGTCATGGATGTGATCGGCGCCTCCGGCCTGCCGATCACGCTGGGCACAATTTGTCTGGCACTGGCTGTGGCCACGGTCCTGCGCCGGCGGATGGTTTGAGGCCGCATTCCCCCGATGACCTGACGTCACCATCTTGAATAAAACCGCTTGCAACGCGATGTAGGCAGGGCTGCCCGCCACTAGCCTGGAGACCATGCGTGACCCAATCGATGACAAAACGCCAGACGGATGCCACCGCGGAGGACAAGTTCCTCTGGCTGGAGGACCGGACCAGCAAGGAATCGCTCGACTGGGTGCATCGCCAGAACGAGATCACCGTGGCCGAACTACAGGGCGATCCGTCCTACCAGGCGGCCTTCGAGACGGCGCTCGACCTGATGACGGCCGAGGACAACATTGCGGCCGGTGCCGCGCTCAACGGCCAAGTCTATAATTTCTGGCAGGACAAGACCAATGTGCTCGGCCTCTGGCGCCGCACGACGGTTGCTTCCTACAAGACCGAGAAGCCTGCGTGGGAGACGATCATCGACTTCGACGTGCTGTCGGCCAAGGAGGGGGTGAAGTGGGTGTTCAGCGGCGCCAGCCGCCTTTACCCCGATTTCAACCTTTGCCTGGTGGCGATGTCGCCGGATGGCGGCGATGCCAGCGAGATGCGCGAATTCGACATCGAGACCAAATCATTCATCGAGGGCGGCTTCCGCGCTCCCGCCTCGAAATCCGGCTTTTCCTGGCTGGACAAGGACACGGTCATTGTCTCGGCTGCCTTCAATGAAGACGACAAGACCCAGTCCGGTTATCCGCGCGTCGTCAAGCTGTGGAAGCGCGGCACCCGGTTGGAGGAGGCGACGCCGATCTTCGAGGCCGAGAAGCAGGATCTCGCGGCCGGCGCGGGGGTCGAGCATGATGGCGACAGGCAGTATTTGTTTCTGGCCCGCACGATCGCCTTCTTCTCCTCGCACAGTTTTCTGCGCCTGCCGTCGGGCGAAAACCGGCGCATCCCGCTGCCGGACGATGTCACCGACACCGCGCTGTTCAAGGGCCGGTTCGTGTTCGGGGTGCGCAGCCCATGGACGGCGCCGGGCGGCACTGAGTGCTTGCCGGACGGCCTCTATTCCTTCGATTTCGAACACTGGATGGACACCGGCGACCTGGGCCCTGTTGAAACCATGCTCGCGCCAGCGCACCGTGTTTCGGTCGCCGGCATTGCCCGCACTCAGGACCGGCTGTTCATCAATCTGATGGACAATGTGCGCGGCAAGGTCGTTGTCGCCGAGCGCAGCGGCGACCGCTGGTCGCTGAAGCCGGTGGCGCTGCCCGAGAACGGCAATGTCGGCATCGCGCATGCTGAGCATTTCGGTTCCAGCGTCTCCTTCTCCTTCACCGATTTCCTGACGCCGAGTTCGATCATCTGGTCGGATGATAACGGGGCGACGCTGGCCACCGTGAAATCGCAGCCGGCTCGGTTCGACGCCGCGCCGCTGGTCTCCGAACAGTTCGAGGCGCGCTCGAAGGACGGCACAATGGTCCCGTATTTCGTCGTCAGGCGGCGCGACCAGAAGGGTCCGGTGCCGACGCTGCTCTACGGCTATGGCGGCTTCGAAATACCGCTGCTGCCCGGCTATGCCGGCGTGCGCGGCAGGCTGTGGCTGGAAAAGGGCAACGCCTATGTGCAGGCCTGCATCCGCGGTGGCGGCGAGTTCGGGCCGGCCTGGCATCAGGCCGCGCTGAAGGGCAATCGCCAGACTGCCTTCGACGATTTCGCCGCGGTGGCTGAGGACGTCGTCAGGCGCGGCATAGCCACGGCTGCTTCCCTCGGCATCCAGGGCGGCTCGAATGGCGGCCTGCTTACCGGCGTTTCCCTGACGCAGCATCCCGAACTGTTCGGCGCCGTCATCATCGAGGTGCCGCTGCTCGACATGCTGCGCTACACCGAACTGCCGCCAGGCGCCTCGTGGATCGGCGAATATGGCGATCCGGCAAAACCGGAAGAAGCCAAGTGGCTCGCCGCCTATTCGCCGTACCATCATGTCTCGGCCGATGCCGACTATCCCCCGGTGCTGCTCACGACATCGACCGCCGACGACCGCGTCCATCCCGGCCATGCCCGCAAGATGGCCGCGAAGCTGCAGGAAGCAGGTCACGGCAAGACGTTGTTCTTCGAGGAGACGGAAGGCGGCCATGGCGGGCGCGGCGACCGCCGGCCGCAAGCGGCGCAAACCGCCATGAAATACGTGTTCCTGCAAAGGGTATTGAGCGGCACCGCTTGAATTCCGGGCCTCGGGCGGCATAGACTGCCGCCATGGTCTACATGAGCACATCCGGCGCCTTCGGGGTCGCGGTGACACCGTCGCCGCGCACGCTGCGCGCCGAACTGCTCAGGCTGTGCGCCCGCATCGGCTATTCGCCGCCCGCCGTCCTCTGACGAAGTCGCCCCGGCAGCTTGCCGGTTTGATTCCAGAGGAAAGAGCAAACCCATGACTTACCAGAACTATTCGCTGAAGCAGCTTCAGCAGATTGACGCCGCGCATCATCTGCATCCCTTCACCGACCACAAGGAATTGCGCGAGACCGGCTCGCGCATCATCACCCACGCCAACGGCCCGTTCATCTACGATGCCGACGGCACCGAAATACTCGACGGCATGGCCGGGCTGTGGTGCGTCAATGTCGGCTATGGCCGCGACGAGCTGGCCGACGCCGCTTACGCGCAGATGAAGGAATTGCCCTACTACAATTCCTTCTTCAAATGCTCGACGCCGACGCCCGTGCTGCTGTCGAAGAAGCTGGCCGAGCTGGCGCCCAAGGGCATCAGCCAGGTTTTCTACGGCTCCTCCGGCTCGGAGGCCAACGACACGGCGCTGCGGCTCGTGCGCCACTATTGGGTGCTGGAAGGCAAGCCGGAGAAGAACCGCATCATCTCGCGCAAGTCGGCCTATCACGGCTCGACCGTCGCCGGGACGTCGCTGGGCGGCATGGATTTGATGCACAAGCAGCTCGGCGGGGCGGTTCCCAACATCGTCCATGTCATGATGCCCTATGCTTATGAGTTGGCGCTGCCCGGCGAAAGCGACCATGATTTCGGCCTGCGCGCGGCCAAGGCCGTCGAGGACGCCATCCTCGAAGCCGGTGCCGACAAGGTGGCGGCCTTCATCGGCGAGCCGGTGATGGGCGCGGGCGGGGTGAAAATACCGCCGATGAGCTATTGGCCGGAAGTGCAGCGCATCTGCCGCAAATACGATGTGCTTTTGATGCTGGACGAGGTCATCACCGGCTATGGCCGCACCGGCGAATGGTTTGCGGCGCAGACCTTCGGCGTCGAGGCTGACACCATCACCACGGCCAAGGCACTGACCTCGGGCTATCAGCCGCTGTCGGCGCTGCTGGTCGGCGACCGTATCGCGGCGACGCTGGTCGAAAAGGGCGGCGAATTCTACCACGGCTATACCTATTCGGGTCACCCGGTGGCCTGCGCGGTGGCGCTGAAGAATCTCGAGATCATGGAGCGCGAAGGCTTGGTCGACAGGGTCAGGAACGACACCGGACCTTACTTCGCCCAGGCGCTGCAAGAGCGCATTGCCGGCCACGAACTGGTCGGCGAGGTGCGATCGATCGGGCTGATGGGCGCGATCGAGATCGTCAAGGACAAGGCGACCAAGGAGCGCTTCCTGCCGGCGGGCAGTGCCGCCGTCACCGTCCGCGACCACGCCATCGCGCAAGGCCTTATGCTGCGCGCCACCGGCGACACGATGATCCTGTCGCCGCCGCTGATCTGGACCCGCGCGACGATCGACATGGCTTGCGATCGCATCGCCAAAGCGCTGGATCTGGCGCAAGCGGATTTGCGAAAGAAGTAGATGGAACGAGCGCCGGGCGCCTTGCAAACAGGGCGCCCGGACTGTGCGCCTGCTTATCGTCAGGGTCGACGGGGTCAGCGCACCGATCGTGCTGGTCAATAAAGGCCATGAGACAATTCCGAACGCTGCAATCGGAATAATAATTCAGACCGAGCAGTATAGTACTGCAAAACGCAAAAACCGCGCTCCATAGGAACGCGGCTTTGCCAGATACGCATGGCATTTCGCCAACAATACACTTGCGAAACTTACGGGCTCCGGTACGCGAGACCTGATCCGGAGCGCCGGGCGGATGCGATATGTCCGCCTCGCCATCCGTTATATAGGCACATCGTTACCGCCGGGTTATCGAGAGCTTAAGCAAATCTAAATTTGCAATTTTTCCGGGCAATAAAAATCGAGAAAAGCGCTGCCAAATTCGAAACTTATAGAGAACTGCCGCGAAGGAAATTTATGATGCCGGAAAAATCCGATCCGCCATTTCCCTGGGCGTTGAACAGCGCATAAAGCTGGGCCGCTTCGGCCCCCATTGGCGTCACCGCGCCGGCGCTTTGGGCCGCCTCCTGCGCCAGTTTCAGGTCCTTCAGCATGAGTGCTGCGGCAAAGCCCGGTTTGTAGTCGCGGTTGGCGGGTGAGGCCGGCACGGGACCCGGCACCGGGCAATAGGTGGTCAGCGACCAGCACTGGCCCGACGAGGTCGAGGCAACGTCGAACAGGGCCTGATGCGAGAGGCCGAGCTTTTCGGCCAGCACGAAGGCCTCTGCGACGCCGATCATCGAAATGCCGAGCATCATGTTATTGCAGATTTTGGCTGCCTGACCGGCGCCGTCGTCACCGCAATGGACGATGCGGCCTGCCATCGGCCTCAGGACCGGTTCGGCCTTGGCGAAGGCATCCTTGGCGCCGCCGGCCATGAAGGTCAGCGTTCCCGCAGCAGCACCGCCGGTGCCGCCGGAGACGGGGGCGTCGATCGAATGCAGCCCGTGCTTCCTTGCTACGGCATGCGCCTTGCGGGCCGACTCGACATCGATGGTCGAGGAATCAATGAACAGGGCGCCTGGTTTGGCCTTGGGTGCGATGTCCTCGTAGACCGAGAGCACGTGCTTGCCGGCGGGAAGCATGGTGATCACGACATCGGCGTCTTTCACCGCCGCCACGGCATTCGCCGTGACAATGACGCCATGCTCGTGGGCGACGGTGAGGTTCTCCGGCATCAGGTCAAAGCCGTGCACCGCGTGCCCCGCCTTGACGAGATTGGCAGCCATCGGGTTGCCCATATTGCCGAGACCAATGAAGGCGATGGTGGTCATCAATCTCTCCTGAATTGTTGCCGTCAGCGTCCGATCAACGCCCGCGCGATAATCACGCGCATAATCTCGTTGGTGCCTTCGAGGATCTGGTGGACGCGCAGGTCGCGCACCAGTTTTTCGATGCCGTAATCATGGAGATAGCCGTAGCCGCCATGCAGCTGCAGCGCCTCGTTCGCGACGTTGAAGCCGATGTCGGTGACGAAGCGCTTGGCCATGGCCGACCATTTGCCGGCATCCGGCGCCTTGCGGTCGAGTTTCGAGGCGGCGGCGTAGAGAAAGATCCGCGCTGCCTGCAATTCGGTCTCCATGTCGGCCAACCTGAACTGCAGCGCCTGGAACTGGTTGATCTTCGAGCCGAAAGCCTTGCGCTCGGCGGTATAGGACAGCGCCTTGTCGAGCGCCGATTGCGCGCCGCCGAGCGAGCATGCCGCAATGTTGAGGCGGCCGCCGTCAAGGCCGGCCATGGCGATGCCGAAACCTGCGCCTTCCCCCGACAGCAGGGTTGCAGCCGGCACCTTGCAGTCCTCGAAGATCACCTGGCGGGTCGACTGCATGTGCCAGCCCATCTTGTGCTCGTTGGCGCCGAAGGACAGGCCGGGCGCATCCTTCGGCACGACGAAGGTGGAAATGCCCTTCGGCCCGTCGGCGCCGGTGCGCGCCATGACGACATAGAGGTCGCTGTCGCCGGCCCCGGAGATGAACTGCTTGGCGCCGTTAAGCACATAGTCGTCGCCGCTCTTCACCGCGCGCGTCTTCAGCGCCGCGGCATCCGAGCCTGAGCCCGGCTCGGTCAGGCAGTAGCTCGCCAGCCATTCCATCGAGGTCAGCTTCGGCAGGAAGCGTTGGCGCTGCTCGTCGTCGCCGAAGCGGTCGATCATCGACGCCGCCATATTGTGGATCGAGATGAAGGAGGAAAACGCCGGATCGGCGTGCGACAGTGCCTCGAAGATCAGCACGGCGTCGAGCCGGCCGAGCGCCGAGCCGCCGACATCGTCCCTGACATAGATGCCGCCAAGGCCAAGCGGGCCGGTCTCGCGGATTACATCGGCGGGAAAGTGTCTTGCCCGGTCCCATTCGAGCGCATTGGGCGCAACGCGATCGGCGGCGAAGGCCTGTGCCATCTCCTGGATGGCGCGCTGCTCCTCATTGAGTTCGAACTGGCTGGTGCTCGCATCGACCGCGGCGTCCATGGCGTGCTCCCTGTGTTTCCCCAGCTGGGGTTGGCTTGCTGGCCTGTTGTTTTTGGCTTTGCGCGCCGCTCAATCTAGACCAATGATGCCGCCGCGCAACCCGGCTCGCCGCGCAGCCGCTGTGCATGAATGGATCAACGGAGCATTGCGTGCCGACATATTTCGACGAATTGCTCGACCGCTTCCATGCCTATCTCCGGGGCGTGGACAACGCGCTGGTGCGGGACGCCGTGACCCGGATCGGCTGGAATATGACGGCGCGCGTGCTCGAAGCGCATCCGCTGCCTTGCCTTGGTCTGCTCGACCGCATTGTCGAACTGGCGCCGCCGGACCCGCAGCCTCTGGTGCAACTGCTGGCGGAGCGTCGTGACGATCTGTGCTGGGGGCAGACCTACAACGCGAGCGATTTTGGTGAAGCGTTCTTGCAAAAATACGGCTGGCTGGAGGTGTTTGGCACGCGCGGCCATTTCGCCAATGAAGAGGTCGCGGCCGGATTGCTGATCCTGGGACCCGGCATCACCTATCCCGACCATCATCACATTGCCGAGGAGATCTACATTCCGCTGACCGGCGGCACCGAATGGCGCATGGGCGAGGGCGGCTTTCACATCCGCCAGGCGGGCGAAATTATCCATCACGCCTCCAATGTCAGCCATGCCATGCGCACCGGCAGCGAACCGTTGCTGGCGCTCTACATCTGGCGCGGCGGGCCGCTGTCGCAGAAGTCGACCGTTTCCGGCGCGCAGGGCAGGGGCTGAGCATGGCCAAGGCGATCATGCTGCAAGGCACGGGTTCGGATGTCGGCAAGACGGTGCTGGTGGCGGGGCTCTGCCGCGCGGCCAGGAATCGCGGGCTGAAAGTCAGGCCGTTCAAGCCGCAGAACATGTCGAACAATGCCGCCGTCGCCGACATTCCGGGCGACAACCGCCCCGGCGGCGGCGAGATTGGCCGTGGGCAATGGCTGCAAGCGCTGGCGTGTGGTGTTCAGCCGACCGTGCATATGAATCCGGTGCTGCTCAAACCCCAGAGCGATATCGGTTCGCAGGTGATCGTGCAGGGCAAGGTGTTCGGCGAGGCGCGAGCGCGCGACTACCAGACAATGAAAGCGGGGCTGATGGACGCCGTGCTGGAGTCCTGGACGAAGGTCGGTGAGGGCGCCGATCTGGTCGTCGTCGAGGGCGCCGGATCGCCGGCCGAAATCAACCTGCGCAGCCGCGACATCGCCAATATGGGCTTTGCCACGCGCGCCGACGTGCCGGTCATCCTGGTCGGCGACATCGACCGCGGTGGCGTCATCGCTTCGGTCGCCGGCACGCATCTGATCCTGCCGGAGGAAGACAGGCGCATGATCGTCGGCTACCTCATCAATAAGTTCCGCGGCGATGTCTCGCTGTTCGACGACGGCATCCGGTCGATCGAAAGCTTCACCGGCTGGCGCTGCTTTGGCGTCGTGCCGTGGCTGAAGGCGGCGGCGCGATTGCCTTCGGAGGATTCGGTCGTGCTCGAACGCCTGGCATCGGGCGAGAAGCGGGCGTTGAAGGTCGCCGTGCCGATGCTTGGCCGCATCGCCAATTTCGACGACCTCGACCCGCTCAAGGCCGAGCCGCAGGTCGAAGTGGTGTTCGTGCCGCCAGGGCAGCGCTTGCCGGAGGATGCCGGCCTGGTGGTCATTCCCGGTTCCAAATCGACGATCGGGGATCTCATGAAATTCCGCGAGAATGGCTGGGATCGCGATCTCCTCGCGCACCGCAAACGCGGCGGCCATATCGTCGGCATTTGCGGCGGTTTCCAGATGCTCGGCCGCCTGGTGCGCGATCCCGATGGCATCGAGGGCAGCGTCACCGAGGCGGAAGGTCTTGGTCTGCTCGACATCGAGACGGTGATGGAACCGGAAAAGACGGTGCGCAATGTCAGCGCGCGCTCGGTGCCGTTCGGCTTGGCGCTCGAGGGCTACGAAATCCATCTCGGCCGCACCACCGGGCCGGACATGGCGCGGCCGTCGGCTGTGATCAACGGCATCGACGACGGTGCCATTTCCGCCGATGGCAAGGTTTTTGGCAGCTATCTGCACGGCCTGTTTTCCGCCGACGCTTTCCGGGCGAGATTCCTGGAAAGCCTCGGCGTGAAAGGCGGCGGCGTCGACTATCGGGCGGACGTGGAAAACGCTCTGGACGAGATCGCAGCCGAACTGGAGCGCCATCTCGATTGCGATGCGATTTTTGGGTTAGCGAGGTAGGGCCGCCCATCGTTTCGTCATCCTCGGGTCTGCGCGTCCGCTTTGCTTCATGGTCATCCTTCCGCGCGGAAGAGCCTAACAGACCATGCATCCAAAGCAAAAGCGCCCGGCTTTGACCGGGCGCTTCGAATGCAGAAGTCGCGGGTGCCTAGGCGCCGCGCATCAGGCAGGCGGCGGCAAGCACGATGTATGCGATGAGGACAATCCACACCGCAGCCAGAGGAATGAACGCAAGAACGCCAAGCGCGGCGAGCACGCCGATGATGGCGATAACTAGGGATATGATGAAAACAAGCTGAGTGGGTGCACTAAGATTCATGTGTGGTCCCTCCAACATGATTCGTACAACGGCACTCTATCAGGCGTGAGGCTTATACACCAATCAGCTGGCGCAATGGGTTCGCCGGGTCGGCCAGCAGCTTCACCGCCAGCGACAGGCAGATGATCACCAGCAGCGGCTTGATCAGCCGGGCGCCGATGCGGATGGCAAGGCTGGCGCCGAGCCGGGCGCCGAGGAACTGGGCGACGCCCATCATCAGCCCGATCTTCCAGTAGACGACGCCGGCGACGGCAAAGACGATGAAGCCGCCAATGTTGGAGGCGAAATTGAGCAGCTTGGTGTGTGCCGTCGCCTTGAGCACGCCGAAGCCGGCAAGGCTGACGAAGGCCAGCATATAGAAGGAGCCGGCTCCCGGCCCGAACAGCCCGTCATAGAAGCCGACCAAAGGGGCGATGACCAGCCCGAACAGGAAGTGCGACAGGCGCTCGGCGCGGTCGACATCGTTCATGTTGGGTTTCACGGCGAAGTAGATCGCGATGGCGATCAAAAGCAGCGGCAGCAGCGCTCGCAGGAGATCACCCGGCACGAATGCCGCCAGCAAGGCGCCGACGGCACTGCCGGCAAGGGCCAGAAGCGCCGATGGCAGCTGTCGGCGCAGATCGACATGGCCATTCATGGCGTAGTGGATGGTCGCCGAAGCGGTGCCGAAAATGCCCTGCAGCTTGTTGGTTCCAAGTGCTGCGACCGGCGGGAAGCCGGCAAGCAGCAGGGCCGGGATGGTGATCAGCCCGCCGCCGCCGGCTATCGAATCGACAAAGCCGGCTGCAAAAGCGGCCAAGGCAAGCATGATGACGGTCTGGGTGGCGAGGTCGAGCATCGGGATTTTCTGAACATTCCGGCGGGAAAGGTGGTGCCGCGCCTTCTCATGGCCATCCGGTTTGCGCAAGGCCGATTCCGCGCTACGTCCATCCAAGCGCGTTGCGCTTGGATTTCCTGTGGTGCATGTCATTATCTCAGTACCGCTGCGCAGTTTTGGGTCATGTGCGCTGGGCGGGCTCGGGAAAGGGACACTGTTGGCGATGGCATTGCTCGACCAGATACGCTCGATCTTCGATGGTGACCCCGGCGTGCGCAAGGTTGCCGACGACCCTGTGCTGTCGGCGGAGCTCTTGATGCTGTTTCGCATGATCCTGGCCGACGGCTCGGTTTCGGAGAGCGAGATGGTCGCCTTCCGGCGCATCTGCAAGGACGCCTTCGGCATCCCGGAAACCAGCATCGACGCGGTCATCGAATATCTCAATGATTTCGGCTACGAGACCAACGGTTCGCAAGCCATTGCGCTGTTCCGCGATCTCGATGTCGAACGGCGCAAGTTGCTGGCGCTCCACATGGCGGAGATCGCCAAAGCCGATTCCAAACTGGCCGAGAGCGAAGTGCGGCTGTTGCGCCGCACGCTCGATTTGCTCGACATCAGCCCGGTCGATGTGGTGAAGCCGGAGGAGTGAGGCAGACCAGGGGCAACGGCCGCCCAGCCGGGTCCCCGCTGCTTCGCAGCGTCCCAGCGTTTGTGACCTTTCATCGTGCCACTGGCACGATGAATTCGCTGCGCGAACCGGTCACTTACCCCTGTTCCTGCATACGGTGAGCGATCGCCCGATGCAGATCGGGCGCAGCCGCGACCAGCGCCCTGGCCGCCTCCGACTGCGGATGATCGAGCACGTCACCGGTCTTGCCGCGCTCGACGATCCTGCCGTCATGCATGACCAGCACCTCATCGGTGATGGCGCGGGCGACGGTCAAATCGTGGGTGATGAAGAGATAGCCGATGCCGAGCTTCTGGTTGAGCTCTGCGAACAGGTCGAGGATCTGGGCGCGGATCGAGACGTCGAGCGCCGAGACCGGCTCGTCGGCGACGACCAGCTTCGGCCTAGTGATGATGGCGCGGGCGATCGACAGGCGCTGGCGCTGGCCGCCGGAAAACTCATGCGGATATTTGTCCATGTCGCTGGTGCCGAGGCCGACCTCGTGCAGCGCATGCGCCACCATCTCGCGCCGCTCAGCCGGTGTCGGCTTCGTCTCCAGTACATGCAGCGGCTCGGCGACCAGTTTTACGACCTTCTGGCGCGGGTCGAAAGAGCCGTAGGGATCCTGGAACACGACCTGCATGTCGCGCCGCGCGGCTTTGAGCTCCGCCTCGCTTTTGCCGGTTATGGTCTCGCCGCGAAAGCGGATCGTTCCCGATGTCGATTTGTCGAGCGCCAGGATCATGCGGGCAAGCGTTGACTTGCCGCAGCCGGAGCGGCCGACCAGCGCCACCGATTGGCCCGGCGCCAGCGACAAGGACACGTCGTCGACGGCGCGGATCGGAGCCGCTGACTTGAACAGGGAGGTGCGCCGGCCCGGATAGTCCCGTGTCACGCCTTCGACCTCAAGCAGCGGTTTGCCCTGGCCGGCGGCGTGAACCTTGGCGCGCGCGGGCACGTGCATGGAGGCCAGCGCCAGCTGGCGCGTGTAGGGATGCAGCTGTTCCGACAGCGTGCGTGCGGTGTCGCCGGCTTCCATCACCTCGCCATGGCGCAGAATGGTGATGCGGTCGGCCATTTCGGTGACGACCGCGAGATCGTGCGAGATCAACAGCAGGCCCATTCGGTTTTCGCTGACAAGGCCGCGCAAGAGGTCGAGGATCTGCGCCTGCAGCACCACGTCGAGCGCCGTGGTCGGCTCGTCGGCGATGAGCAGCTTGGGTTTCAATGCGCAGGCAATGGCGATGACGACGCGCTGGCGCTGGCCGCCCGACAGTTCGTGCGGATAGCGCGACAGCGGGAATTTGGCCTCCGGCAGGCCAACGCGGTCGAGCATTTTGCGCGCGCGGTCTTCGGCGTCGGCACGGCTTGCCCTAGTGTGCCAGCGTATGCCTTCGGCGACCTGCTCGCCGATGGTCTTGACGGGGTTGAGCGCCGTCATCGGCTCCTGGAACACCATGCCGATGTCGTCGCCGCGCAGCGCGCACATCTGGTCCTCGGTTGCGGCCAGAATATCGATGCCGTCGAAGGTCACGCGGCCGGTGGCGCGCGCCGCATGCGGCAGAAGCTGCATGATGGTCAGCGCCGTCATCGATTTGCCGGAACCGGATTCACCGACCAGGCCCATCACCTCGCCGGGCGCGACGGAGAGCTCGACCCCTTTCAGGATCGGCGTGTCGCCGACGGCCAGCGACAGGTTCTCGATCTGCAGCAGGCTCATCGCTGCCGCCGCGATTTCGGGTCGAGTATGTCGGCGATGCCGTCGCCGAGCAGATTGAGCCCAAGCACGGTGACGACAATGGCCATGCCGGGGAAGATGGCCATCCACGGCGCCACCACCATGCGCGTCTGAGCGTCGAACAGCATGCGGCCCCAGCTCGGCATTGGCGGCTGGGCGCCGAGGCCGACATAGGAGAGGCCGGCTTCGGCCAAAATGCCAAGCGCGAACTGGATGGTGCCTTGCACCAGAAGCAGCGTGGCGATGTTGGGCAGCACGTGCTCGGTTGTAATCTGCGCTTTGCTCTTGCCGGCGGCGCGGGCGGCGAGGATGAATTCGCGCGGCCAGATCGCCAGCGCGCCGGCGCGGGCGACGCGCGCAAACACCGGGATGTTGAAGATGCCGATGGCGATGATGGCGTTGATTGCGCCCGGTCCGAAGATGGCGGTGATCATGATCGCCGACAGCAGCGCCGGGAAGGCGAAGACGAGGTCGGTCAGCCGCATCAGCGCCTCGTCGACCAACCCGCCGCGCGCCGCGGCGAAGGCGCCGAGCGGCACGCCGACGCCCATGCCGATGCCGACCGCGACCAGCGCCACGGCAATCGAGTTGCGGGCGCCGACCATGATCATCGACAGGATGTCGCGGCCGAAATGATCGGTGCCGAACCAGTGCGCCGCAGAGGGCGCCAGCGTCTTGTCCGAGATCACCAGTTTGGTCACGTCGTAGGGCGTCCAGACGTAGGAGATGACCGCTATTGCAGCCACCAGCACCGTGATGGCGAAGCCGATGAGGAAGGAGCGGTTGCGGAAGGCCTTGGCCAGAATGCTGCCCAACGTCTCCTGCGGGATGTCGATGTGCAGCGTCATTGCCGGCCTCGAAGGCGCGGATCGACGATGGCGTAGGAGACGTCGACGACGAGGTTGACCGCAATGACGGCGACGACCAGCAGCATGACGATGCTTTCGACGACGATCAGGTCGCGCTGAGTGATCGCCTGGAACACCAGCCGTCCGAGGCCGGGGAGATAAAAGACGTTCTCGATGATGATGGTGCCGGCGAGCAGGAAGGCGAATTGCAGGCCCAGAATGGTCAGAACCGGGATCATCGCGTTGCGCAGCGCGTGCCGCCACAGCACGGCGCGATAGGGCAGGCCCTTGGCGCGGGCGGTGCGGATATAGTCCTCGTTCAGCACCTCGATCAGCGCCGAGCGGGCAACGCGCGCCAGGATCGCCGCCTGCGGCAGAGCGAGGGCGATGGCCGGCAGCAGCAGCGATTTCAGCGCCGGCCAGGCGCCGGCGCTCCAGCCGGGAAAGCCGCCGGCCGGCACCAGCCGCAGCCAGACGGCAAAGAGGTAGATCAGCATCAGCGCGAACCAGAAGTTCGGGATGGCGACGCCGAGCTGGGCGGCGCCCATGGCGATCGTATCACCGGCCCGCCCGCGCCGGCTGGCGGAATAGAGCCCGACCGGGATGGCAATGATGGTGGACAGCGCCAGCGCGATCAGCGCCAGCGGCAGGGAAACCGCCATGCGCTCGCGGACAAGGTCGATGACCGGCACTGAATAAGTGTAGGAGCGGCCGAAATCGAGGCTGAGCAGACCGCCGACCCAGTGGAGGTAGCGCAGGAGAAGCGGCGCGTTGAGGCCCATCTGGTTGCGCAGGAGTTCGACCTGCTCGGCGCTGGCGTTGAGGCCAAGCATCAGCCGCGCCGGATCGCCGGGCAGGATTTCGAGCACGGCGAAGACGACCATCGAGGCCAGGATCAAGGTTGCGATGGCGATTGCGAGGCGTTTGAGGAGGTAGGCGGTCATGGTGGAGGGGCGCCCGGTGCGGCTGCGCCTTGAAAGTCGAGTTCCCGCCCACCCCCCTCTGTCCTGCCGGACATCTCCCCCGCAAGGGGGGAGATCAGCAGGTTCTGTGTCGTCGACCAGCGTTCAACGTTCGCGATAGGCGAAAGCGGAGATGATAGCCCGATCTCCCCCCTTGCGGGGGAGATGCCCGGCAGGGCAGAGGGGGGTGTGACGGAGCGCAAACGCCGCCCTTTGGCCCGCCGCCTCAATCCGTCCACTTCACCTTGGTCAGATCATTCGCCTGGATCGGCGCATTCTCCCACAGGCCCTGCAGCTTGACGTCCCAGACGCCGACCTTCGGCAGTTCATAGAGGAACCCCACCACGGCGTCGTCGGCCAGGATCTTCTGTGCTTCGCCGAGCAGCGTGTTGCGCTTGGCGTCGTCGGAGGTGAGGTTCAGCTCGGCGATGATCTTGTCGAAGGCGGGGTTGTCGTAGTTGAAGTAGTAGTCCTTGCGCGAGTAGATATCGATGTCGTTGGGCTCGGTGTGGGAGACGATGGTCAGGTCGTAATCCTTCTTGGTGAACACCTGATCCAGCCACTGCGCCCATTCGACTGGAATGATTTCCAGGTCGATGCCGACATCGCGCAGCTGCGAGGCGATGATCTCGCCGCCAAGCCGTGCATAGGAAGGCGGCGGCAGCTTCAGCGTCGCCTTAATGCCGTTTTCGAAGCCGGCTTGCTTCAGCAGCTCCTTGGCCTTGTCGACATTGTGCGGGTACAGGCCGGTGAGGTCGACATAGGCCTTGCTGGCGGGCGACATGTGCGAGCCGATCGGCACGCCGAGGCCGGCCGAGGCGCCGTCGATGATCGCCTTGCGGTCGAGCGCGAAGGCAATTGCCTGCCGCACCTCGAGCTTGTCGAAAGGCGGCTTCTTGTTGTTGATCGCCAGAATGGTCTCGCCCTCAGTCGAGCCGATCACCACCTTGAAGCGCGGATCGTCCTTGACCTGCGCGACGCTGTCGGGATCGAAGAAAGGGAAAGCCTGGATGTCGCCGGAGAGCAGCGCCGGCACGGCGGCGGCGGCGTCGGGAACGATGCGGAACTCGGCCTTGTCGAGGAACACCGGGGCGCCCCAGTAAGTGTCCGATTTCACCAGCGTGATCGACGAGCCCTTGGCCCAGCTCTGGAATTTGAACGGGCCGGTGCCGATGGGCTTTTCCTTGTTGGTGTCGGCGCTCTCGGGCGCCACAATCACCGCGTCGCCCCAGCCCAGATTGTAGAGGAACGACCCCTGCGGGTTCTTCAGCGTCACCTTGACCGTCGTCGGATCGACGACTTCGACCGTATCGATGGAGGCGAACAGGGCTTTTTGCGCGTTGACCGAATTGTCGGCGCGGGCGCGGTCGAGCGAGAACTTCACGTCGCCGGCGTCGAAATCGCTGCCGTCATGGAATTTGACGCCGGTGTGCAGCTTGAAGGTGTAGACCTTGCCATCGTCGGAAATGGCCCAGCTCTCGGCAAGGTCGGGCAGCACTTCGCCATTCGGACCGATGCGGGTCAGGCCCTCGAAGACGTTGGCGTAGAGCACTTCGTCGATCGCCGCGGCAGCACCGGCGGTCGGATCGAGATGTGGCGGCTCGAGCGTAATGCCGATCACCAGGTCGGTGCGTGCGGCAAATGCCTGACTGCCGGCCAGTGCCAGCACCGCGGCGGCAAGAATGGTTTTCCACAATTTCATCGTGCAACTCCCAAATGCTCGAACCCTGGTGCGATAGAAGCGTGATTTCGAGGTGGAGTAAATTGCGTTTCGTGCTCCGCAGCGGCGCGGGGAGGAATGTTTTTTCAGCGAAGTCGATGGTTCAGTCCGCGGCCGTGCCCCTAAGCAGCACATTCAGCCCGATCGCCATCACCTTGGCCGACTCCACCATATCAGAGATACCGACCCATTCGTCGGGCCGGTGGGCGAGGTCCAAAATGCCCGGGCCATAGGCGATGCAATCATAGATGTGGCCGATGCGGGCGATGTGCTTCTGGTCGTAAGTGCCTGGTGAAATGACATAATCCGGCTCACGGTCGAAGATCGCCATGATGCCTTGCGCCACCGCCTTGACCACCGGCGCGTCGCGCTCGGTCATCAGCGGCAGCACCTCCATCAGGTCGCGAATCTCGTAGTCGAACTTTTTGCGCTCGCGCTTCAGCCGGTCGAGGATATCGGTCACCTCGCTCTTGACCGTGGCAAGGTCCTCCTCGAGCAGGAAGCGGCGGTCGATGGTCAGCCGGCAGGCGTCGGGCACGTTGGGTGAGGGCAGGCCGGGGCGGAAATCCTCGGTCTGGCCGCCATGGATCGAGTTGATGTTCATGGTCGAGCGCTTTGCGCCTTGGGGCACGACAGGCATGCGCGTCACCTTGCGGTCGAGCGCCGGAAACAGTTCATCCTCGAAGGCCTGCAGCACGGCGCCCATGTGGCGCACCGCATTGTCGCCGAGGAACGGCATCGAGCCATGCGCGATCTCGCCCTTGGTCTCGATCTCCGCCCACCAGACGCCGCGATGGCCAAGACAGATGCGGTCCTTGTTCAGCGGCTCCGGGATGATGACGTGGTCGACCTTGGGTTTCGAGAAATAGCCAAGCTTCGCCAGATGGGCGACGCCGCCGAAGCCGCCGGACTCCTCATCGACCGTGCCCGAAATTTCGATGGCGCCGGGAAAGTCGGGGAATACCTCCATGAAGGCTTCCGCCGCGATGATCGAGGCGGCCATGCCCCCTTTCATGTCGCAGGCGCCGCGGCCGTAGACCTTGCCGTCCTTCACCACCCCGGCAAAGGGATCGACGCTCCAGCCTTCGCCGGCTTCGACCACATCGATGTGCGAGTTGAAATGGACACAGGCTCCAGGCGAGCGGCCGTCGAAGCGGGCGACGACATTGACGCGGGGATAGCGGTCGGTGTCGCCGGGCGTGCCTTCGGCGCGGATGAATTCGGTTTCGAAGCCAAGCCTGCCTAGGCGCGCACCGATATATTCGGCGCAGGGGCGATAGGCTTCGCCAGGCGGGTTGATGGTCGGGAAGCGGATCAGGTCGGCGGTCAGTGCGACCAGGTCATCAACACGGGCGTCTATCGCTTTGAAGAGTCGTTTGTTCATTCCCGGATTTGAGCAGGCAAGGGGGTGGTTTTGCAAGCATCGCGCCACTGGCGCCGAAACTTCGTGTCGCAGCGGCAACTATGGCGGAAAATCGTTCAAATTCGCTGCTTTAGATTGGCGAATTTATCAAGGAGTGTGTGTTAGATCACTCACCTGTCGTTAAAAAGATGAAAAACCGCGTGATGACAGGGCAGGCAAGGGGCATCAAAGGGGTTTGATCTCATGACTAAAATCGTTCTCATGGCAGCTGCTTTTGCGGCGATGCTGTTCGGCACGTCCATCGAAAGCAGGGCTGCCTCGCTGGTGGCCAGCATCGACGTCTCGTCGCAGACCATGACCGTCAGCCAATACGGCCAGGTGCTTTATCGCTGGAGCGTGTCGACCGCCCGCAGTGGCTATTTCACGCCGCGCGGCACCTATCGGCCGCAACGCACGGCGCGGATGTGGTATTCGAAGAAATACCACATGTCGCCAATGCCTTACTCGGTGTTCTTCCACGGCGGCTACGCCATCCACGGCACCGGCGCGGTCAGGCAGCTAGGGCGTCCGGCATCGCATGGCTGCGTGCGGCTGCACACCGCCAATGCCGCGATGTTCTATGCGATGGTGCGCGAAGTCGGCTTCGGCAATACGCGGATCGTTGTGACGAACTGAGGCTTTCGACGACTTAAGATTGACGCTGCCCCTGGCCGGTGGCGTTGGCCTGTCCGCGCCGGCGGCGACGCCGGCCTGAGATTTCCCACCTTTTGTGGAACCACATCCACTGTCCCGGATCTTCGCGCACCCAGCGCTCGACCACGTCGGCGAGCAGTTGGGTGGTGGCCGCGACATCGACGCTGCCGCTTTCATTGCGCGGCAAGGTCAGCTTGTCCTCGATCTCGAGGCGGAAGCGGTTGCCTGGCAGCCGCACACATCGCGCCGGATAGACGTCGCAATCATAGTGACGGGCGAGCATGCCCAGAACCGGATTGCTCTGGCATGGGCGATTAAAGAAGATCGTCTCCAGTCCGCTGGAGAATTTCTGGTCGACCAAAACGCCGATATTGCCGCCTTTCTCCAGAATCGACGCCAACGCGAAGGAGGCGCCGGTCGAAGACGGCAGCAAGGCGCCCATGCTCGAACGCCGCGTCGAATGGATATAATCGGCGAGGTAAGGATTGTTCGGCGGACGAAACAGCGCCGTGATCTTCATGCCGAACGTCGCGGCAGCCACCGGCAGCAATTCAAAATTGCCGAGATGGCCGGTGAACAGGATATGCGGTTTGTCCTCGCCAGCTATCTGATGGAAATGGTCGGCGCCGCCAACTTCGACGCGGCCGGGCGTCGCTGCGTTCGGATCATAGTCGAAGAGCGCGTCAAGAAAGATGTATTCGGCGGCGAGCCGGGCCATGTTGCCCCACATGTCGGAGGCGATGGCCTCGATCTCGACATCGCTCTTTTCGGGATAGGCAAGGCGCAGATTGCTGATGGCGACGCGGTGGCGCCCGACGCGCGGACCGATGCGGCGTGCGGCGCGGTCGGCAAAATTGAGCGCGCTGTCGGCGGGCAAAAGGCGCAGCAGCGAAATGATCGTCATCGCCGCACGCGCCACCAGCCAGTGCTCCATCTGGCGCAGCCGCCTGCCATAGCGGAACATGAAGTCCCGGCGGGCTTTCTTGAACACCTTGCCGACCATGGTCCTAAGAAACGCGCAGGATGATCTTGCCGAACACGTCGCGGCCTTCCATGCGCTTCAGCGCGGCGTCGATGCCGTCGAAGCCGACCTCGGTGTCGATAACAGGTGCTACCTGTCCCGCCGCCATCTTCTGCATGGCGTTGGCCATGTTCTCCATGCGGCAGCCGAAGGACCCGAGCAGCTTCAGCTGCTGCTGGAACAGCTGCATCAGATTGATCTGGGTCGACACGCCGGAGGTCGAGCCGCAGGTAACGAGGCGGCCGCCGCGCTTGAGGCACAGCATCGAGGCGGCAAAGGTGTCGGCGCCGACATGTTCGAACACGACATCGACGCCCTTCTTCCTGGTAAGCTTGCGCACGACGCCTTCGAAACGGTCGTCGCGGTAGTTGATGATATGGTCGGCGCCGAGCGCCTTGGCCTTGTCGATCTTGTCGTTGGAGCCGACCGTGGTGATGATGGAGCAACCCATGCGCTTGGCCAGCTGGATCGCCGCCGAGCCGATGCCGGAGCCCCCGGCATGGATGAGGATGGTTTCGCCGGGCTGCAGCTTGGCATTGTCGAACAGCATGTGCTCGACGGTGCCGAAGGTGACGGGGGCGACGGCAGCGCCGACATCGGTCACGCCTGGAGGGGCCGGGACCAGCAGGCGCGCCGGCAGGTTGATCTTCTCCTGCGCAAAGCCGTCGAGATGGAAGCCGTGGACGCCCGAGACATGTTCGCAGAGATTGTCACGGCCTTCGCGGCAGGCGCGGCAAAGGCCGCAGGTGCGCGCGCCGTAGATCGACACCAATTGTCCGGGCAGCAGGCTGGAGACGCCGGGGCCGACAGCTTCGACCTCGCCGGAGGCTTCGGCGCCGACGACCAGCGGCAGCTTACGCTTGGCGAAGGCCATGCCACGCCAGCCCCAGACGTCGATATGGTTCAGCGCCACCGCCTTGATGCGCAGCGTGACTTCGCCCAATGTGGGGGGCGGCGGGGGCGGCAGGTCCACCGTTTCAAGACGGCGGTCCTCGATAAGTTGCAGTGCGCGCATGGAGCCTGTCAGTTCAGTCTGGCTGAAAAAAGTCGCTTAGACCGGTTCCCGCGCCATGACAAGGCAAGTGTTCTGGCCGCCGAAGCCGAACGAGTTCGACAGCACCGTGCCGACTTCGGCATTGCGCTTCTTGTTGGGCACCACGTCGAGCACGATTGCCGGGTCGGGATTGTCGTAGTTGATGGTCGGCGGAATGACGCTTTCGCGCATGGTCATCAGCGAAAACGCCGCTTCGACGGCGCCGGCCGCCGACAGCGTGTGGCCGATCATCGACTTGTTGGACGAGACCGGCATCGAGCCGATGCGATCGCCGAACACGGTCGACAGCGACAGATGCTCCATCTTGTCGTTTTCCGGCGTCGAGGTGCCGTGAGCGTTGACGTAGTCGATCTCGTCCTTGCTCAGGCCGGCATCCGCAAGGGCGGCGCGGACTGCTGCGATCGCCGGCGAACCGTCGGGCTTGGAACGGGTGCGATGGAAATCATCGGCCTTTTCACCGCAGCCGCGCAGGATGCCGAGAACGCTGGCGCCCCGGGCAAGGGCTGCCTCAAGCGATTCCAGCACCAGAGCGCCGGAGCCTTCCGCCAGCACAAAGCCGTCGCGGTCCTTGGAGAAGGGTTTTGACGCCTTTTCAGGGATGTCATTGTGGGTCGACAGCGCCGAGAGCAGCGAAAAGCGGATCAGCGCCTCGGCGGTTGCCGAACCGTCGGCGCCGATCGACAGCGCCCGGTCGCATTCGCCGCGGCGGATCGCTTCGACGCCGAGCTGGATGGCGGTGGCGCCCGAAGCGCAGGCCGTCGACAGCGTGATCGGCAGGCCGCGCGTGCCAAAGCGGTCGGCCAGCCGGTCGGCGATCGCGCCGAACTGCGTGCTTGCGAACGTATCTGTTTCCTTCAGCCCGCGCGCCACCCTGAGCAGCCTTTCGGCGCCGGCGCCTTTGCCGTCGGAATTGTAGAGCGCGAAGCGATCCTGCCAGTCGAGTTCGACCGGCGGCGAGGCGAGGAACAGAGGCCCGCCAAAATCAGAGGAATCGAGGCCGGATTCGGCCACCGCCTCATTCGCGGCGGTTTCGGCCAGTTCGTAGGTCAGCAGGCTGGCGCCTTTCGAGCTTGAGTCGAGGAAATCGACCATGCCGGAGATGCGGGTGTTGAGGTGGTCGACGGGAAAGCGGGTGATCGGGTGGATGCCCGATTTGCCGGAGGTCAGTGCCGCCCAGTTATCGGCCTTGCCGATGCCGAGCGACGTTACCACGCCGATGCCGGTGACGGCGACGATCGGCCTGCCCATGTGATCTCTGAGATTGGCCATCCGGAACCTCTTAACTTTGCAGCATGATCGCGCAGCGCTGCTTCAAGCAGCAGCGTTGACCAGAGCCATGCCCTCGAATTGGTGATAGCCGATCGCCGTTGCGATCACGGTTTCGGGAATGCCTTCGAACGGCTTCTCGGCCGCGGCGTCGAAAACGGGGTAGGCGGCCTTGCGGTCGACGGCCAGGGCGGCGAGGGCGACCGCGAATGGAAACTGCGCTTCCTTCATATGCCCGGTCAGCGTCGCGAAGCCGCGCGCCGATATCGCCGGATTGGCATCCAGCGCTGCCTTTTCGGCTGACGTTGCGGTATGCGCCCCGGATGCGCCCGACAGGGCCAGCAACTTGCCGTTCGGGAGAGCCGCCTGTTTGAGCAATGCCGCGATCTCGGCGTCAAGCTCGCCGCGCGAGCGCCGGGCGCGGCCTGAGATGACCGGTCCGAGCTCGGCATAGATTTTCCGCCCACGGCTTTGCGCGTGTTCGCGCTGCTCCAGCACCAGGAAGGCGCCACCGGAGCCGGAGACCAGGCCGCCGCCCTCGGCGCCCTGTCTCTGCCAGACCGGCTTCCATGGGCCGCGATGCAGATAACCGGCCAGCTCATAGCCGAGCAGCATGTCGGAATGTTCGGTCTGGAAGGCGCCGCCGACCAGTATGTGCGTCGACTGTCCGGAGCGGATGCGCGCGGCGGCGGTCTCGACGGCGGCGACGCCAGCACCTTCCTCGCCCATGAAGGTCCTCGACGACCCCGTCACCTTGTGGACGATGGAGATGTTGCCGGCGAGCAAATTGGAGAGCTGGGCCAGGAAAAGCGTCGGCCGCAATTCGGTGGTCAGTTTCTCGTTGAGCAGCACGTCGCGGTCGTTGCGGCTCTCGGACGCGGCGAGGATGGCGGCATCGACCGCCTCGTCCCGCTCGCCGCCGCCGGCGGCCACCACCATGTCCATCGTCGTGCAGAGATCGTCATTGCCCTTGATGCCGGCGTCGTCCAGCGCCATGCCGGCGGCATAGGTGCCCAGCCTCTGCCAGGTTTCCATCTGCCGCTGGTCGCCGCGCTTGGCGATCTGCAGGTTCCAGTCGATCTCCGGCAGGGGATGCACGGTGTAGGGCGCAAAGCGCGCGGCTTCGAGCACCGGCTGCAAGCCGGGCTGCGCCAGCTTCTGCCAGTGGGTATCCGGACCCTCTCCCAGCGAGGAGACAAGGCCGATACCGGTGATGACGACGTCGCGACGGCTGCTCATGAGCGGCTTTGTGGGTCAGGCGGCGCAGCCCGTCAAGGCCGCGCGCCAGCCGATATCAGGCGGTCTTGGCGGCGACCAGCGCGTCGATCTTGGCGCACAGGTTCTTCATGACGAAGTAATCGTCGGTCGAAGCCTTGCCGTCATTGACTTCCTGGGTCCACTTTTCCAGCGGCACCTTGATGCCGAATTCCTTGTCGATGGCAAAGACGATATCAAGGAAATCGAGACTGTCGATGCCGAGATCGTCGATCGTGTGGCTCTCGGGAGTGATGGTGTCGATATCGATCTCGCTGGTGTCGGCAATGATCTTGGCGACTTTGTCGAACGTGGTGGACAAGGGCTCTTCCTTCGGTTGCGGGCGGAATCTGTCCGCATCTGGTTTGGGCGCTGTCTAATCGGTTTTTCCCGGCAGGAAAAGGCCTGATGCGCCGGGCGCAGATGGGATGGCCCTTCCGTGAAGACAAGAAGGGCAGCCCGACAAGCCGGCGGCCCTCCCAGTTGACGTTACGTCAGCTCAGTTTTCGCGGAGCTTGACCACTGGCTTTCTCAGAACGTGACGCGGCCGAGCACGCGCAAGCCATCGCCCTGCGGCTCGACCACCACCGCTTCGCCCTCGCGCGGCGAGACGCCGGTCAGCGCGACGATGTTTTCGAGATGCGTGACCATGACCAGATTGTCGGAACCGGTGTAGGCGCGGATTTCCTTCATCACCGCGTCGAGCTGCGCGGCCTTCTCGGTCGGATCGCTCCTCAGGAGGTCTAGCGGCGCAAAGAGCTCCGGCTCCGCTTCGAAGGCGATGCGGGCAGTGTCGAGGCAGCGGCAATAGCGGCTGGACAGCACCCGCTCGATGGGGGCGGCGCGGGCGCCGAACAAGGCGCCGATCTTGCTCGCCTGCTGCTTGCCGCGCGCCGATAGGTTGACCTGGGTGGCGCAGTTGTCGATGACGAAATTGGCGGGGTCGGTGGTGCCGGTGACCAGTGCATGGCGAAGCAGCACGACATGGCCGCCGTCACGCAGCAGCGCCCAGCCGGCGTCGGTCGCGTGGGCGACGGCGGGAACAGCAAGCAGGAACAGCGACAGCACAAACCGAATCATCGAAACCTTTCCGGGAGCCGGATGCCGCTCCGGTCATTCTGATATAGGGATCGGAAAGCCGGCACAAAGACAAGCGAAAGGCGAACCCTCGGTTCGCTTCACATTTTCGCCATTTGCTTCTTCGCCAGCTCGATCTTCTGATCGGTGAGCGGGATAGGGATCGTGTAGCCGGCTTCGGTGAAGCCCTGCTTGGCGTTCTCGAAGAATTCGATCGCCTTGAGATATTCCGGCTTGCCCGCGCCATAGCTGGCGCGGTTCCAGTGGACGTCGCCGATATTGTTCTGCTCGAAGGCCCACTGCAGCGGCTGACTTTCGCGCGTAAACACCTTCAGCGCCGCCGTGAACGCCGCTTCGGCGTCGTTGAGATATTTGTCGGTCCGCTGGAGATTGCCGAGATTGAGCAGGCTCATACCGATGCCATTTTGAGCGTTGGCCCAGTCGACCGGCGCGGCCTCGATGGTGAGTATTTCGAGCGCTGCCCGCCGCGCCGCAATCGAATCCTGCAGCGTCTTGGCATCGCCATTGCTCATGCTCAACCAGTGCAGCGTCGAGCCCAGGCCGGCCTGGGCCATTGCCCATTGCCGCGGGTTGGTCTCGCGCTTGTACTCGCGCAACGCATTGCCGTAGGCGTCGACCGCCTCGCTGTAATGCTCGGGCTTGTCGGTGACGCCGCCGAGAAGCTGCAGCGTGTTGCCGAGATTGTAGTAGCTCATCGCCCAGTCCTGCGGGAACTTCCGCCTGACATAGACCTGCCGTGCCGCCTGGAAGGCTGCCGCCGACTGTTCCAGCTTGGCCGCATCACGCGTGCGCTGGCCCAGCGTCTGATAGATCGAGCCGAGATTGTTCTGGGCTGACGCCCAGTCCATCGGGAAGCGCTTGCGGGTAAACACCGTCAGAGCGTCGTCATAGGCAGCAGCAGCTTCTTCGAGCGTAGCCGTGCCCATATCGAAGCGGGCGATACCGCTCAGCGCATTGCCCAGGTTGAGGCGGCTGGTCGCCCAGGACACCGGGAAAGTTTCGCGGGTTCGCACTTCCAGCGCGGCGCGAAACGCGTCGGCCGCCTCGTTGATCTTCGCCTTGTCGTTGAGCTGGATGCCAAGCGTTACAAGCGTGTTGCCGAGATTGTTCTCGACCATCGCCCATTCCACGGGTGCTTTCTCGCGTGTGTATTCCTCAAGCGCCAGCCGGTAGGCTGCTTCGGCCTGGGTGAGATGCTCGCCGGCAGGCTCACGCTCGGAGAGTGCATAGAGCGCGAGGCCTAGATTGTTCTGCGAACCGGCCCAGTCCAACGGCAGCTTGTCGCGCGGACGCTTCTCAAGGGTGGCGCGCGTCGCCGCCACCGCTTCATTGAGACGCTTCGGGTCGCTCTCGCGTTCGCCGATCTTCAGAAGCACGTTGGCCAGGTTGTTCTGCGCCGCGGCCCAGTTGCGGTCGTCCTTCTCGCGCTCGAACACCACCAGCGAATCGCGGAAAATCACCGCTGCTTCTTCGAGATGCGCAGTCTCGGTTTCGCGCTCTCCAATGGTCTGCAGCACCACCGCCATGTTGTTGCGGGTGATTGCCCAGTCGCGATTCTGTTCGCCGTTGGGGATGAAGTTCAAGATGGTGCGATAGGCCTCGATGGAGTGCTGCAGCGCATCGAGGTCGCCGGTGGCGTAGCCATGAGCGTTCAACGCCTCGGCCTCCTGGTTCTTGTAGTTCCAGCGCAGCTTTTCGTCCCACTTCTCGACCAACGAATACGCCTTGGCATAGTCGTTGGCGGCGGATTTGTAGTCGAAGACCAGCGCGGCGGCGTCGGCGCGTTTGGCATAGATGGCGGCGTCGGCGATGCGCTTTTGCCGGAGCAGGTCCTCGGCCTCGTCGACCGCACCGCTGTTTTCCTCGATCCGGCCGACCGCGTCGTCGAGGAATTTGCGCGCCGTCACCATGGCGCCCTGGCCTATGGCCTTGTCGGCGGATGCGACCAGGCGACTGATCTCGGGATCGTCGGTGCGTAATGCGGCGCGCTCGGCCATCATCTTCTTCAGACGCTCGGCCTGGCTGTCCAGCACCTTCTGCAGGTCGTTGGGATCCTCAGGGATCTTTTCCGTGCCGAGCGCCTTGAGCACGCCGTAGAGCGCGTCAAGGGGCACGCCGTCCTGCAGAGAAGCCAACTCCACCTGAGCCCGTTTGGGATCGGGCAGGTCGGAAATGGTCAGCAGCAATTGCCGCCGCTCACCGGTGATCAGCCCGTCGTCGCCGGTCGGTTCCGGCGGCGCGACGCCGAAATAGAGCAGGCGACGCAGACTCTCGCTGACCCAGGGGCGCTGCTTTGCCTTGGTGTCGAGATAGACCTCCTCGGTGACCATGCGCATGACCGAGCCGAATTCCGTGCCTTTCATCGCGGTGAGGTGGCGCAGCAGGGCGGCGGCGTAGGGGCTGTTTTCGCCGGCGGCGCCATCAAGTGCGGGTCGGCCCGGCTCAGCGGCGAAGCCGACCACGGTTCCCAGGCTGGCATTATCCAATGAGGCATCGGCGAGGGCTTTTGCGCCGCGCACCGGTTCCAGCCCGCCGGCGCCGACAGGCTCGGCGGAAGCCGTCGGCCCGCGTCGCACGACCGCGTCCGGCGGAAACGGGTTGGTGCGGCAGGCGTCAAGCAGCACGATCGTCACCGGCACGGTCTTTTTCAGCTCGTCCATGACGGCTGAAATCGGCACCAGCGCCTCACCAGCATTTTTCAACGACGAGACGTCGGCATCGACCGGCACCAGATAATTCTCGCCGCCCGCCTCGATGCCGTGGCCGGAATAATAGATGAAGGCGACGTCGGCGCCTTCGGCGTCCTCGACAAACCGATCGAGATCGCGCTTCAGCTTGGCGGCATCGCGATCGGTGACGTTGCGGGCGTCGAAGCCGAGGTCGGTCAGCATCTTGGCCATGTCGCGGGCGTCGTTGGCCGGGTTGGCAAGGGCTGCGATGTGTTTGTATTTCGACTGGCCGATGATCAGCGCCACGCCCTTGAGACTTTTGGTCTCGGCGGCCTGGGCCTCAGATACGCCAAGGCAAAGCAGTATAGCGACGAAACCCGCCAGCCACCCCTGTCTGAAATGACGCTGTTTCGGCGTCGCAACCATTCGCTGTGTGTCCGCCCTGATGATCCCAAGCCTGTATAGCGCTGCCACCCGACCATGATCAAATTCAGGCGCCGGGCGGATCGAGGATCAGTTTCTGAAGATCATGGCGATTGCGCTGGAATCCGGGCTCGCCTATCCCTGAAAAATGTCTCCGCTTACCGAAACCGTTCTTTTCGTCTTCAGCCTCGTTGCGCTCGGCTATGTCACCGGGCTCACCGGCTATCTGAAACCGGCCAGCGGGGACGGCATCTCCGAATTCGCCATCAACGTGGCGATGCCGCTGCTGCTGTTTCGGACGATGGTGAATTCCGATTTCCACGGCGTGGCGCCCTGGTCGCTGTGGGGTGCTTATTTCGCGGCGGTTGCAATGACATGGGCCGCCGGCCATCTGGTGACGACACGGATCTTCGGGCGGGACGCGCGCACCGGCATCGTCGGTGGAGTGTCGTCATCCTTCTCGAATGTGGTGTTGCTGGGCATTCCCTTCGTTCTCGGCGTATTCGGGTCCAGCGGATTCGAAGTGCTGTCGCTGCTCGTTTCCGTGCACCTGCCGACCATGATGATGGCTTCGATCATCATGTTCGAGATATTTGGCCGCGGCGGCAGCGAGCCCGTACACCCGCTGCGCATCATCCAGAGCTTTCTGAGAAGACTGTTCACGAACCCGCTGATCATCGGCATCCTGGCCGGGCTGGCATGGCGCCTCACCGGCGCGCCGCTGCCGAACCTTGCGACGCGGCTGGTCGATGCGCTGGCTAACACCGCCGGGCCGGTGGCGCTGTTCGCCATGGGGCTCAGCCTGCGCCGTTTCGGCATTTCCGGTAACATCCGACCGGCGCTGGCGCTGTCGACGCTGAAACTGTTCCTGATGCCGGCGCTGGTGCTCGGCCTGGTCTGGCTGTTTGGCCTGCCGCCCTTGACGGCCAAAGTGGCGGTCGTGGTGGCGGCGCTGCCGTCCGGCATCAATTCCTATCTCATCGCCGTTCAGTTCAACACCGGCCAGGCGCTGGCGTCGAACCAGATGACCATCGCCACGGCAAGCGCGGTTGTTACAACCGCCTTTTGGCTGACGGTGGTGGTTCATGTCTTTGGGTAGGCTTGGTCTTCGGCAAGGCTGGGGCCCAAACTAATTTACATGTGAATTTTCTCTGGCGTTTGGCTGGCCCAAAGCCTATATGCCATCTTGCAATTGCTTGCCGAGCTTGCCCTAGGTAAAGAGCAGTGGCTCAGCGTGTCGGGCATCCAGGCCATTGCGCGCGCTCATCGAAGACATCCACAGACCGGCCCGTCAGTGCGCCGAACGGAGGCTAGACCATGCTGCAGAAAACCAGCCATTTCATGCGCCAGGCCAATCTCATCAATGGCGAATGGGTGCAGGCCGACAGCGGCCAAGCGGTCGACGTCAACAACCCGGCCACCGGTCTCAAGATCGGCACCGTGCCGAAGTCGGGCAAGGCGGAAACCCGCCGCGCCATCGAAGCCGCAAGCGAAGCCTTCAAGACCTGGCGCAAGACGACCGCGCTGGAGCGCTCGAAGCTGCTGCGCAAGCTGCATGACGCGATGATGGATAATCAGGATGTGCTGGCCGAACTGCTCACCATCGAGCAGGGCAAGTCGCTCGCCGAATCCAAGGGCGAGATCGGTTCGGCCGCCGCCTACATCATGTGGTTTGCCGAGGAAGGCCGCCGCACCTATGGCGATGTCGTGCCATCGCCGTGGGGCGATCGCCGCATCCTGGTGACCAAGGAGCCGGTCGGCGTCATTGCCGCCATCACGCCGTGGAATTTCCCCTCCTCGATGCTTGCCCGCAAGCTCGGCCCCGCGCTTGCCGCCGGCTGCACCGCCGTGGTCAAGCCCGCCTCGCAGACGCCGTATTCCGGCCTTGCATGGGGCGCGCTCGCCGAGGAAGTCGGCTTCCCAAAGGGCGTCATCAACATCCTCACGGGTGCTGCCGGCGAAATCGGCGACGAGATCTGCGCCAATCCGCTGGTGTCGAAGATCACCTTCACCGGCTCGACCGAGATCGGCAAGCTGCTGATCCAGAAGTCGTCCGTCACCGTCAAGAAGGTCTCGATGGAACTCGGCGGCAATGCGCCGTTCGTGGTCTTCGACGATGCCGACCTCGATCGCGCCGTCGCCGGCGCCATCACCGCCAAATACCGCAATTCAGGCCAGACCTGCGTGTGCACCAACCGCTTCCTGGTGCAGGCCGGCATCTACGACAAGTTTGTCGAGAAGCTGGCCGCTGCCAGCAATGCGCTGAAGGTTGGCTCGGGCCTGGAAGAGGGCGTGCAGCAGGGACCGCTGATCGACGTGAAGGCGGTCGAGAAGGTCGAGGAATTCATCGCCGACGCCACGTCGAAGGGCGGCAAGGTCGTTGCCGGCGGCAAGCGCCACGCGCTTGGCGGCTCATTCTTCCAGCCGACCGTCATCGCCGATGCGAAGCCTGACATGCGCTTCATGAAGGAAGAGATTTTTGGCCCGATCGCCCCGGTGTTCAAGTTCGAGACCGAGGAGGAAGCCATTGCGCTTGCCAACGACACCGAGTTCGGCCTTGCCGCCTATTTCTACACCGGCGACCTCGGCCGCGCCTTCCGGGTCATGGAAGGCCTGAAATACGGCATGGTCGGCGTCAATGAAGGCCTGATCACCACGCCGGAAGCGCCGTTCGGCGGCGTCAAGGAATCGGGCCTCGGCAAGGAAGGCGGACATCAGGGCATCGAGGACTATCTCGACACCAAATATGTCTGCATCGGGGGTCTCGGCCTCTAAATCATTGACGGGCAGGGCAGGCCGCGGGCCGGCCCTTGCCAGACGACATTCAGCCGGCCTGGAGCGGTTCAGCGTTTCACGGAAACGCCGAACCGCTCCAGTTCTTTGTTTTTTGCAATTCCGGACGGAAAACCGTTTCACACTTTTCCTGGAATTGCTCTAAGTCGATAGATCGACGAATTAGCATTTGGACATAGCGATGAAGGACGGCGAAGTCTTCGGCACGACGCAGGCGGGCGAACCCGTTCGCCGTTTCACCATCCGGGGCGGCGGCATCAGCGCCAACATCATCGGGCTCGGCGCAATCATCCAGGATCTGCGCCTCGCCGGCCACGATGCGCCGCTGGTGCTGGGCTACGACCGCTTCGAGCCTTACGAGACCGACCGGGCCTTCTTCGGCGCGGTCGTCGGCCGTTACGCCAACCGCATCCGCGACGGCCGCTTCACCATTGCCGGCCAGCGCTACCAGACCGAGCGCAATTTCCTCGGCAAGCACACGCTGCATGGCGGTTCGGAGGGCTTCTTCCAGCGGCCGTGGACGGTTTCGCTGCATGGCCGGGATTTCGTCACCCTGACCCTGCACGATCCCGAGGGCACGATGGGCTTTCCCGGCGCGCTCGACGTCACCTGCACCTACCGGCTGAAGATTCCCGGCACGCTCTCGATGGAGCTGACCGCCACCTGCGAGGAGCCGACGCTGTGCAATCTGGCGCAGCATTCCTATTTCAATCTCGACGATGGCGGCACCGGTGACATTCTCGACCACCGGCTGATGCTGAATGCCGGCGCCTATACGCCGGTCGATGGCGAGATGATCCCGACCGGCGTCGTCAAACCTGTCGACGGCACGCCCTTCGACTTCCGCCAGGCGCGGCCGCTGCGCATGGAAACGGAAGGCGAGCAGCTTCCCTACGACGTCAATTTCTGCCTGGCGTCAGCCCGGGGCCCGCTTCACCAGGTGGCGTGGGCGCAAGGCGCCAATTCCGGCGTCGAGATGGAAGTCTGGACCACCGAGCCGGGCCTGCAGCTTTACACCGGCCAGTATGTCGCGCCGACCTCGGGCGGCCTGGACGGACGGCGCTACAAGGCGTTTTCCGGCTTTTGCCTGGAAGCGCAGACCTGGCCCGACGCGCCGAACCGGCCCTATTTCCCGCAGGCCACGCTGTGGCCGGGCCAGATCTGTCATCAGGTGACGGAATATCGTTTCAGGCTTCCCTAAGGTCTTAGCCCTCGAAAGCGGTTCTTAGAACCTCGAACGGCGCCAGCGCGCCTCGCACCTGCACGACAGCGGCGGCGACGCGATGCGCGCGCTGCACGGCATCCGCCGGGGCATGGCCGGCAAGCCGGGCGGCGAGATAGCCGCCATTGAAGGAATCGCCGGCGCCGGTGGTGTCGACCGGGGTGGCGACATGCTGGGCCGGAACCGGCTGCAGGGCTCCGCCAGTGGCGATCAGCGCGGGTTCCTCGCCATTCTTGACGACGACTTCGCCGACCAGTTTTCCGAACCGCTCGGCGGTCGCTTGCGATGCCGTGTCGCCAAACAGCATCTGCTCGTCGGGAAAGGTCGGCAGCGCGATGTCGGTGACGGCAAGCGCGTCGAGGATCGCGGCTTGCGCCTCCTCGCGGCTCTGCCACAGGCGCGGCCGGTAGTTGGGGTCGAAGGCGACGAGCGAACCGGCAGCCCGCGCCTTGGACACTTCCGCCAGCAACGTCTTGCGCGCGGCGGCATCCAGAATTGCCAAAGTGATTCCGGAAAAATACACAACAGCCTGGTTTTCAAGGCTTTTTGCCAAGGCGGCCGGGTCCGAGGCGAGCCGCCTGGCCGCCGCGTCGCTGCGCCAGTAGGTGAAGGCGCGTTCGGCGCCGGTCAAGGTGATGGCGTAGAGGCCGGGCCGCGCGCCTGGGATGACCGGGCTGGCGCCGATGTCGATGCCGTTTTCGGCGAAGAACGAAATCTGGCCCTGCGAGAAGGGATCGTCGCCGAAGGCCGAGACATAGGTCGCCGGCCGCTCGCCGCTCAGCGCATGCAGCGCCCACAGCGTGTTGAACGTGTCGCCGGCAAAGCCCATGCGCCAGTTCGGCCCGGCCTGGCCGGACAGCTCGAGCATGCATTCACCGATCGAAGCGACGCCGTCTGCTGCCATGTATCTGTCTCCGGATCAGTTCGCTGCTGTAGCTTTTTGCGGCCGGCAGCGCCATGCTTGGCGGCGGCGGTTTTTTGCGCCAGAAGCGTTTTCCCACAGAAGCGGCGGGACGCGAATTGCTTCCCGAGACGTTATGCCCAGAAGAGGAACCGGTTTGGCATCGATATGGCGTTATCTTCTTGCGGGCGTTGGTCTGGCCGGCTTGCTGGCTGGCATATTGGCGATCGTCTATCTGACCGCGCCGCAGTCGGCGCCGGGCCCGGATATTTCGCGCTCGAAGAAGACGGCGAACGGCTTGTTTGTCGCCAGCATTCAGCCGGAACGCGGCGTTATCCGGCAAGGCGAACTGCAATCCTGGTTGCTGACCCTGAAGACGGTCAACGGCGATTCCGTGGAAGGTGCGGCGATCTCGGTGTCCGGCGGCATGCCGCAGCACAATCACGGCTTGCCGACCAGTCCGCAGGCGACCGATTATCTTGGCGAGGGGCGCTACAGGATCGAGGGGCTGAAATTCACCATGAGCGGCGTGTGGCAGTTGCGCTTCGCCATTTCGGCGGCGGCCGGTTCCGACACGGTCGTCTTCAACGTGGTGCTGTGAGCGGATGAACGGCCTGTTGCGCTTTCTGGCATTGGCGGCGGTCGTGCTCGTTGCCGGCTGCGGCAAACCGGATTTTTCCGATGCCGAGAAGAAGACCATCGCTTCGCTGGCGCTGAACACCTTGCCGGCGCTCAAACCCGACACCACCAACCGCTTCGCCGACGTGCCGGCCGCCGCCGCCCTGGGCTCCACTCTGTTCTTCGATCAGGGGATGAGCCGTGACGGGAACGTATCCTGCTCGACCTGCCACAAGATCGACCGGCAATTCCAGGATGACCTGCCGCAATCCGTCGGCGTTGGCCGAACCAACAGGCGCTCGATGCCGCTGGCCGGCATTGCCCGCAATCCGTGGTTCTTCTGGGATGGACGGCGCGACAGCCTGTGGGCGCAGGCGCTGACGCCGCTGGAAAACCCGCTTGAGCAGGCGGGGAACCGCGCGGCCTTCGCGCATTACATCCAGAAGCGGTTCGGCGAGCGCTATGAGCGCATCTTCGGGCCACTGCCGGATCTTTCCGCCGTGCCGGCCAACGCCAGCCCGCTCGGCAATGAGGCCGAGCAGGCGGCGTGGAAGGCAATGACCGCGGCGCAAATGGACGACGTCAACCGCGTCTTTTCCAACATCGGCAAGGCGATCGCCGCCTTCGAACGGTCGATCGAACCGGCACAGACGCGCTTTGACCGCTTTGCCATCGATCTTGCGTCAGGCGCCAAGCCGAAAGCCGACGATGCCTTTTCGCAGGAGGAGATGCTCGGGCTGAAACTGTTCATCGGCAAGGCCAATTGCGTCACCTGCCATAACGGCCCGCGCTTCACCGACAACGCTTTCCACAACACCGGCGTGCGGCCGGTCAGGGATTTGCCATTGGATCGCGGCCGTTTCGATGCGGTGGCCCAGGTTCAGGCCGACCCATTCAACTGCTTCGGCGCCTTCCGCGATGGCGACGCCGGCGCCTGCGGAGAACTGCGCTTCATCGTCAAGGCAGCACCCGAACTGATGCGTGCCTACAAGACGCCGTCGCTGCGGGGCGCGGCGACACGGCCGCCCTATATGCATGCCGGACAGTTCTCCACGCTGGAGGAGGTGGTGGCGCACTACGCGAAGGCGGAGGCGGCCGTTGAAGGCACCTCCGAAGTGCACCCGTTGCAACTGTCGGACCGCGAACGCGCGGCGCTGGTGGCGTTTTTGAAGACGCTGTCGGAGTGAGCTAGCGATCCTTCACCGTCTCCATCGCCACGAAGGTCGAGGTCTGGGCGACGTGGGGGAGCGCCGAGATGCGCTCACCGAGAACACGGCGATAGGCGGCGATGTCGGTGGTACGGACTTTCAGGAGATAATCGAAGCTCGACGCCATCATGTGGCACTGCTCGATCTCCGGCACGGCCTGCACCGCGCGATTGAAAGCATCGAGCGCGGCCGAGCGTGTGTCCGACAATTTGACCTGGACGAAGGCGACATGACCTTCGCCCATGCGCTCGCGATCGATGATCGCCTGATAGCCCCTGATATAGCCGTCCTTCTCCAGGCGCTTCACCCGCGCCTGCACCGGCGTCTTCGACAGGCCGACCTTGCCGGCCAGTTCCGACATGGACAGCCGCCCGTCGCGCGCCAGCGCCGACAGGATGTTTCTGTCGATGCGGTCCAATTGGTCTCCTGTCACGGATATCACAGTCCATCTGATAACAATTTAGCCGCATGATAGACCGCTCGGCCTGCCATGTCGATTTCTTTGGACCGGCCGAAAATGCGGCTCTGTGCTAGCTTGCGCCATTCGGTCCGGCGACCGCCGGCCCGCTCCCAGATGCTTGCTCCGCAGGACCGCCATGCCGCTCGACACCATCCGCCAGCAGATCCGCGCCAACTACCTGCCCGACGAAGACGCGGCTGTGAAGCGCCTGGCTGCCGCGACAGAACTTTCGGCCGATGACCGCAAAGCCGTCTCGGCCCGTGCCGCGGATCTGGTGCGCGCGGTGCGCGGCTCGTCCGACCCGCGGCTGATGGAGGTTTTTCTCTCGGCCTACGGCCTCTCCACCAAGGAAGGAGTGGCGCTCATGTGCCTGGCCGAGGCACTGCTGCGCGTGCCTGACACCGAGACCATGGACGACCTGATCGCCGACAAGATCGCACCGCATGACTGGTCGGCGCATTCGGGCGGTTCGAGCTCGATCTTCGTCAACGCCTCGACCTGGGCGCTGATGCTGACCGGCCGTGTGCTCGACGAAGGCGAGGGCGGCATTGAAGGCACGCTGCGCTCGATGGTTCGCCGGCTGGGCGAACCGGTGATCCGCAAGGCGGTCGCCGCCGCCATGCGCGAAATGGGCGAGCAGTTCGTGCTCGGCCGCACCATTGCGGAAGCCGTCAAGCGCGGCAAGTCGATGATCCAGAAAGGTTATCTCTATTCCTTCGACATGCTGGGCGAGGCCGCCCGCACCGAGGCCGATGCGCTGCGCTACCTCAAGGCCTATGCCGACGCGATCTCCTCGCTGGATTCAGGCTCCAACGGTCCCGATATCCGCCAGAACCACGGCATCTCGGTCAAACTGTCGGCGCTGCATCCGCGCTATGAAGAGGCACAGAAGGAAAAGATGCTGCCGGTGATGGCCGAGCGGCTGCTGTCGCTGGCGCTGGCCGCACGCCATTCGCGCATGGGCCTCAACATCGACGCCGAGGAGGCCGACCGGCTCGACCTGTCGCTCGATGTCATCGAGCGCGTGCTGGCTGAGCCGGAGCTTGCCGGCTGGAACGGCTTTGGCGTCGTCGTCCAGGCCTACGGCCCGCGCGCGGCCTTCACAATCGACTGGCTCTATGCGCTGGCGAAAAAGTACGACCGCAACATCATGGTGCGGCTGGTCAAGGGCGCCTATTGGGACACCGAGATCAAGCGGGCGCAGACGCTGGGGCTTTCCGGCTACCCCGTCTTCACCCGCAAGGCCAACACCGATGTTTCCTATATGGCCTGCGCTAGGAAGCTGCTTGGCATGACCGACCGTATCTATCCGCAATTCGCCACGCACAATGCCCATACCGTCGCCGCCATCCTGTCGATGGCTGACAACCGTGACGCTTTCGAATTCCAGCGCCTGCACGGCATGGGCGAAGCGCTGCATGAGACGGTGCGCCGGGCCGAAGGCACGCGCTGCCGCATCTATGCGCCGGTCGGCGCGCACTCCGACCTCTTGGCCTATCTGGTTCGCCGCCTGCTGGAGAATGGCGCCAACTCCTCCTTCGTCCATCAGCTCACCGACGAGGACGTCGAGCCGGAGGATATTGCGCGCGATCCGCTCGAGACGGTCGAGAGCCAGGGCCCCGCCGCCAATCCGGCAATCGCTCGTCCTGCGACGATCTTCGGCGCTGGTCGGCGCAACTCGAAGGGGTTCGACATCACCGATCCGGTGACGCTGGCGGCGATCGACAAGGCCAAGGCGGCCTTTGCCGGGCCCGAGCGCTGGCATGCCAAGCCGATGACGCGCGCCGCCGGCTACGGCAAGCAGCGCCCGGTGGTCAATCCGGCAAAGCCTGCCGAGATCGTCGGCACGGTCGCCGAAGCCGCTGCCAAGCAGGTCGCGACCGCGGTGCGCTTTGCTGTGGAAGCGCAGCCGTCCTGGGCGAAGCGTCCCGTTGCCGAGCGCGCCGCCATCCTCAACCGCGCCGCCGACCTCTATGAGGCCAATGCGGTCGAGTTTTTCGCGCTGGCTACAAGGGAAGCCGGCAAGTCGCTGGCCGACGGCGTGGCTGAAGTGCGCGAAGCCGTCGACTTCCTGCGCTACTACGCTGCCGAAGCGGCCAACAACGAAGCGGGCACCGAGGCGCGCGGCGCGATCGTGTGCATTTCGCCGTGGAATTTCCCGCTCGCCATCTTCACCGGCCAGATCGCGGCAGCGCTCGTCACCGGCAATTCGGTCATCGCCAAGCCAGCCGAACAGACCCCGCTGATCGCCTTCCGCGCCGTCGAGCTGCTGCGCGAGGCCGGCGTGCCGGAAGATGTCATCCAGCTTCTGCCGGGCGACGGTCCGTCGGTCGGCGGACCGCTAACTGCGGATCCGCGCATTGCCGGCGTATGCTTCACCGGCTCGACCGAGGTTGCAAAGCTGATCGAGAAGCAACTGGCCGAGACAGCCGCGCCCGACGCCATGCTGATCGCGGAGACCGGCGGTCTCAATGCCATGATCGTCGATTCCACAGCACTGCCCGAACAGGCGGTGCGCGACATTCTGGCATCCGCCTTCCAGAGTGCGGGTCAGCGCTGTTCGGCGCTGCGCGTGCTCTACGTGCAGAAGGATGTCGAGAAGAAGATGCTGGAGATGCTGAAGGGCGCCATGGAAGCGCTCACCATCGGCGATCCCTGGCAGATTTCGACCGATGTCGGGCCGGTCATCGATGACGAGGCGCAGGAATCGATCCGCGAGTATTGCACCAAGATGGGGCTGCAGGGCCGGTTGATTGCCAAACTCGAAGCACCGAAGGACGGCCGCTTCGTTGCGCCGCATGTGTTCCGGGTCAAAGGCATCGAGGAGATGGAGCGCGAAGTGTTCGGCCCGGTGCTGCATGTCGCCAGCTTCGACGCCGACGGGATCGACGCCGTCATCGCCGCCATCAACCGCAAGGGCTATGGCCTGACCTTCGGCCTGCACACCCGCATAGAAGGCCGCGCCCAGCATTTCGTCGACGGCATCCATGCCGGCAACATCTATGTCAACCGCAACCAGATCGGCGCCGTCGTCGGTTCGCAGCCCTTTGGCGGCGAGGGGCTTTCGGGCACCGGGCCGAAGGCCGGCGGGCCGCATTATCTCCGGCGGTTCCGCAAAGGGCCGGAGGCGGGCACGGAGATTGCCGAGGGCCACAAGGTGACTGCGACCGAACTCGCCGACAATCTGCCCGATCCGACGCTTGGCGGCTGGTCGACGCGGCCGGATCGCATCGCCATCTTGAGAAAGCATTTGCGTGGCAAGGGCGCTGCAGCCATCGGCGCTGCAGCCGCCATCGATTTCGGCCAGGTCGACCTGCCCGGACCGACCGGCGAGGCCAACACGCTGTCGCTGTCGCCGCGCGGCCGGGTGCTGTGCCTCGGTCCGGACGCCGAAACGCTGCTTGCCCAGACGATCCAGGCGCTGGCCGCCGGCAATGCGGTGCTGGCCGTGGCGCCGGGCGCGCCGGCAGCACTGTCGGCGCTGACCGGCAAGGGGTTGCCGCTGGCGGCCATAGACGGTCGGCCAGACCCAGTCGAAGCGCGTTCGCTGCGCGTCGATGTCGTCGCCTTCTCGGGCAGGCCCGAGGCGGCGCGGATCGTGCGCAAGGTCATTGCCGACCGCAGCGGGCCGATCGTGCCGCTGGTCAGCGAGGTGCTCAACCCGGCGGCCTATGCGCATGAACGCGCTGTCTGCGTCGACACCACGGCTGCCGGCGGCAATGCCAGCCTGCTCGCGGCGGCCTAGGGGGCTTTTCGCGGCTCGCTTGCCTGCGTCGGGTTGCAAGGGTATGCGCAAGGGACAGAGAGCAACTCGAGCGGGGCAGCCGAACAGATGGAAGACACGTCCCGACCGTTTGAGCTGCCGCGCGTGGCGGTGGTCATCACTTGCTTCAACTATCGGCCGTACGTCGAACAGGCGATCCGCTCGGTGCTTGCGCAGACCTACCGGAATTGGGAATGCGTCATCGTCGACGATGCCTCGACGGACGGCTCGGCCGACCATGTCCGACAGCTTCTAAGGGATATAGAAGACCCGCGCCTGCGCCTGTTGGCGCGCAAGGAGAATGGCGGCCAGACCGCGGGATTCCGCGACGGCTTTGCCGCAACCGACGCGCCCTTCGTCGCGTTTCTCGACGCCGATGACGTGTGGCTGCCGGATTTTCTCCTCGCGCATCTGTCCGCCCACCTCAACACGACGCATTCGGCCGCACTGTCGAGTTCCGATGTGTTCCTTGTCGATGGCGACGGCACCTTGCTGGGCGGTACCTTCCTTGCCTTGCGCAAACCGCGGTCCGGAGCGGATCGCAATGGCGTCGCCATCGCGCCCGGTGGCCGGCTTGCCGGCATGGCGCCCGGGATCGCCTACGCATCGGAGCATCCGGTAACCTATTTCGCACCTGCGGTGACGGGCTGGCTGTGGTCGCAATGCTCGGCGATCATGTACCGGCGTGGCGCGCTGGAACCGGTATTGTCCTTCCCGTTCAAGGCCAAGGTCGGGACGGATTATCTGACGGCGACACTCGCGCACCAGGCCGGCGGCAGCCTCATCCTGTCAGAAGGTCTCGGCCTCTATCGCCTGCATGGCTCCAACCTGTCCACCGGAACTGCCTTTGCCGGCGGCAATGTGCGGCAAACGCCTGCATACAGGAGCTACAGGAGCGTGTTGGCGGCGGATGCCGCAGACTATTTGCTGGCGAATTCTGCCTGGCTCAGCGATCTCAACGGGCGAAATTTCATACCTGCATTCCTGATGCAGCATGTGCGCCAGTTCCCGGAGCTGGCCGGTGATCCGCGGTTGGCGCGCTACCTGACACGCGGACAGCCCTGGCGGCGGCTGCGCCTGCACATTGCCCAGTGGCTTCGGCGACTGGGCGGCCGGAATTCAACCGGAACATGACGGCATCTGCAGGTCGTCAGATCTCGTCGACGGGTGAAATCTCAATCAGGCGCCTTCGACAACCGAAAAGCCTTCGAACTGCGGATGGCCGAGATAATGCACCTTCGAGGTGCCGGTGTTGCGATGGGCGGCGCGAAAATTCTCGGATTTGGTCCAGGCGACGAAATCCTCATGGCTTGCCCACACCGTGTGCGAGGCAAACAGCGTGTAACCCTCGGCCTCGTTGACCGGGCCGCGCAGCAAGTGGAATTCCCTGAAGCCTTCCATCTTCGAAAGGCTGGAATCGCGGTTCTTCCAGACATCCTCGAAGGCAGTCTCCGAGCCGTTCTGGACCTTGAAGCGGTTCATGGCGATGTACATTGGGCTTCCTCTTGAATTGGTGGACGACGACATTTGGCGAAGGTCTGCGAGCTGGTTAAAACGGACCGATCCGCGCCCTGAACACCCAACTTGATAATCCGGTCTCGGGTGGAATGGGCGGGAACGGGGCTTGCTGGCGCACCAGTTTCAAAGCGAATTGGTCTAGCTCGGCAGACCCTGAACTTTCGATAAGCTGCAAGTCGCTGACGCTGCCGTCGGCCATGACGACGAAATAGACCCTGGCATTGTTGCGAGCCTTGGCTTGAACCGCCTTCGAAACGTGGCGGTTGGCGCGGACAAGCTTGTTCTGAACTTCAACGCTGTAGCCGGATTCCATCGAATTGCCCGCCGCGCCCTGTTTTCCGCCTTTGCTGGCAACCGCCGTTGCCTCGCGCTCCTCGCCATCTGCCGTGCCGCCAGTCTCTCCCGGTATTGGTGCGCCTGATATTGATGTACTTGGCCTCGGGCTTGGGACTGGTGGCCTCGCGGTAGGCAATTCAACGGCAGGCTCATTGGCGGGAGACGCCTCCGAACTATGCGTTTGAACCGGTGACGGTGCAGGCGTCTCACCCTCCGGGGCGACACTTTGATCATCCGGGATGGCAGCCGTCGGTGCATCCGGAGCGACGACTACCTGCTTGGCAGCTTCCGGCGCAGATTTGGGCGCCGCCGGCTCCTCTACGGCTTGAGGCGCCTCGGTTTGCGGCGTGGGTTGGACGGGGTTGGCCGGCTGAGGATCGGTTACCAGGGTAACATCCACTGCGTCGGGTACCGGGTTTTGCAAAGCGGTGCCGAGGACGTCTGCGCCTGATCGATCGGCGCCTTCGGCCTGTATTGCCTTTCCGGTATCGAATGTCCCGGCGGGTGCGACCATGAACGCCGCTGCGGCAGCGGCATGGAGCAGGCAGGACGCGACGATCGCCACAGTCCATTTGCGGTCCGCGGCCGCCGGCTGTACGAGCTCGTCCATTGTTATCGCCGGTTCGTTGCCGGCGTCGGGGAGGGGGGTGATGTCCTGCATGGTTCGCGGCGAGACCTGCCGCGAGCGCGGCGGGATTGTCAAATCAAGATCGGTTGCCGGCCATAACGGCGGAGCTGCGACGGGTCGTGTCGCATTGTCGTGCAGGAAGGCGGGATGCAGACCCACCTCAAACGCCGAATGCGATACCGGTCTTGGTCTGCGTCTTCAGGCCGCGCATGCAGGCGCCCGGTTCGACGCCGGCGCATTCGGTGGCGCTGTTGATCAGCACGCGGCTGAGTTTGGTGCAGTCGGTGCCGGCGAGGTCGAAGCGGATCACCTTGGTCTTGCCGGCCGGCAGGTCCTTGAAGTCGAGCACGCTCAGGCGGTCGACCACGCCGGCCTCGTTGAACAGCGCGATTTCGAAAGCCGCCTTGGACAGATCGGCGCCGAGCGCATTGTTGACGACGAAGGTCAGCCGGCAACCCTTGTCCGAGGGCTGCGCGGCATTGAGCTCGAGGCTGAGTTGCGGAGCCGGCGCGGACTGAGCCCACGCCGGCATCAAGCCAAGCGACATCGCCAGCGTCGAGGTCAGGAGCCGAAGCGATGCCGTCAAACTTGTCATGGGTGTCAGCCTCCAAAGCGCATGGTTGCGGCCAGCTTCAGCGTGATGCCGGGTTCATAGATGACGGCGGTGGTGCCGCCGTTCAGCGGGTTGGTGTATTTGACGTCGAACAAATTGTCGGCGCGGAAGTCCACCTTCAGATTGTCGGTGGCCTGGTAACTGGCGAAGGCGTTGACCAGAGTATAATCCTTGGCTACGGGGTTGCCCTTCGGCTTGCCGTTGTACTGCACCTCGCCGCCGACGGTCAGCTTGTCCTGAAGGAAGCGGAAGCCGAGCTGCCCGGTGACCTGCGAGGACGGGATGGTGGCAAGGTCGGCGCGCTCACCTTCATCGGAGATGGTGTGGCCGTTGGTGATCGAGGCGGAGAGCCCGGCATAACCCCAGGCGGCATCGTAGACGCTTTCCAGTTCGAAGCCGTTTATCTTGGCCTGGGCGACGTTCTGGTACTGGAAGCAGATCGGAATGCCGGGGCCGAACGGGCAGCCGCTGGTCGGGTCGAATGCCGACAGTGTGACGCCTTCGATGTAGTCATCGACATCGTTGTGGAAGTAGGCGGCCTTGAGCCGGAACGCGTCGCCGGCCTCGATGAGGTCGTTCAGCTTGTAGTTGACGCCGAACTCGGTGGTCTTGCCGGTTTCAGGCCGCAGGTTTGGGTTGGGCAGGAACGGGAAGGTGACGCCTGCCGGATGGTTGCCGCTGATCAGCGTTTCGGTCAGCGACGGCGAGCGGTAGCCTTCCGCGTAGGTGCCATAGAACTGCAGGCCCGCCAGGCTGGCGCTTTCGAAAGGCGTGACACCAACGGTGATGCGCGGCGACAGACGATCACCTGACGTTTCGTGGGTGCTGTCTTCGAGGCTGTAATTGTCGTAACGCAGCCCGGCAATGACCTCGAGCCAGTCCCAGGTGAGCTTGTCCTGGATGTAGGCGCCCGAAACACTACGCTTGCCCGATGGGGTGTAGAAGCTGTCGCCGCCGGCGGTGCCGCCGGTCTCGACATCGTCACCCACCCAGTCGCCGCCATAGGTCAATTCGTGCGCAACACCGGCTGTTTCGAAGCGCGACGTGTTCCAGATGTCGACGCCGGCCGTGCCAACGTCGAAGGTCGAGGTCGAACCGACGGGCAGCAGCACGGGAAGGCCGGTCGACGGATCGAAGCGGTTCTGCGGGACCAGCGTGGTGAGGTCGAGATTGGTCTTGTTGTAGGAGGCGTTGATGTGGAGATCGAGCCAGCTCCTGGCGTCGTCAGTGATGTTGTAGCGGGCGGTGAAGGTGTTCGACTTCAGGTCGACGTCGTTGGCCGGCACGCCGCCGCTGGTTTCCGTCCAGCCGTCGCTCGAGCCGACCCAGCCGAGCTTCAATTCGCTGTCTTCGCTGGGGCGGATTGTGGTCTTGAGCAGGCCGCTCAGCAGGTCGAAGCCGGTGCCGGCGACGGTGTCGCCGCTGCCATTCTTGTAGTCTCCGTAGTCGCGGTAGACGATGTTGCCCAGCACATCCAAATCGTCGTTGAATTTGTAGGCGCCGCTGGCACTGGCGGTCCAGCCCTTGCCGTTGCTTTCATAGCGCCCGGTGACGGAGCCGGCCCAGGTTTCGCCCGGTCTGAGGAAATCCACCGCATCCTTGGTGTCGAAGAAGACGACGCCGCCAATGGCGCCGGAGCCGTAGGTGTTGGCGGTCGGTCCGCGAATGACGTCAACGGATTTGATGAGCTCGGGATCGACATAGAAGGTCGACTGCGTGCCGTGGTCTGAGCGCTGGAAATTCTGCCTGGCACCGTCGACGATGACCGCGACGCGACCGAAATCCTGCAGGCCGCGGATGTTGATGCTGGAGCTGACGCGTCGCGCATCGGCCTGCACGGCGACACCAGGCACACCGAGCAGCATTTCGTTCGGCGTCGTCGCCATGCGGCGGTCGAGCTGTTCCTGGTCGACATGGCTGGCTGAGGCCAGCGATTCGATTGCCGTCTTGCCGGTGCGGCTGATGACGAGGATCTTGTCCAGCAGGGTCGCGCCGGCGGGCGCCGGCTTGGTGTCCTCGGTTTTCCTGGTCTGGTCGGCCTGGTCAGCGGCCGGCTGAGCGGCCTGCTGAGCGCTGGCCGGCGATGTCAGCAGCGCGATCGTCGCTGCCCCCGCAAGCAAGGCTGCCATTGCCTTTGCCATAGGCCGATGCACCGGATCGGCGTTCGCCAGACCCAGTCGTCCACAATTTCCCAAGCCCATGCCCCAACTCCAAAATTCCAGGTTCGATGCTGGCTGGCTTGGTGCTCGCTGGCATTTTTCATTCTGTCCGGCGTCTTAAATGTTGACTCATTTGGTCCGGTATTGCACTGACTAATAAACATGATTATTCGTGTCAAGAAATGAATCGGCATTTTTGCAACGCCTAGCCAGTTGCCCGGCACAGGAAAGGGATCGAAAGAGATGAACACCCACAATCCCAACGACTTTCGTTACCGCGTCCGCCGTTCCGAGGAGACGCCGACCCGCTTCGACCGGGTGCCGCTGGCGGTGCGGACGCTGTCCTCCAACACGCTGTTCCAGGGCGAGCACGAGATCGGCATCGAGCACCATGGCGCGCTCTATCGGCTGAAGATCACCCGCCAGGGCAAGCTCATCCTCAACAAGTGACGAAACGACCAAACACGGCAGACAGGTAAGCAGGACATGGACCAGCGCGCAAAACCCGCCCCGCATGAAATCCGGCGGGCGCGGGCAGACAATCCGAAAGCGCGCGAGCGCGATCTTGCCGCCGAGCTCGGTATTTCCGAGGCCGAGCTGGTGGCCGCGCATTGCGGCGACGGCGTCGTGCGCGTCGAGCCCTGGGTCAACGATCTTCTGACCGGCCTCGACGCCGTCGGCGAAGTGATGGCGCTGACCCGCAACGAAAGCGCGGTGCACGAGAAGATCGGCGTCTACGACAAGGTTGTCACAGGCACGCACAACGCCATGGTGCTGGGCGAAAACATCGACCTGCGCATTTTTCCCAAAGTCTGGGCGCATGGCTTTGCCGTGGAAAAGCGCGACGGCGGCGACATCCGCCGCAGCCTGCAATTCTTCGACGCGGCCGGCGATGCGGTGCACAAGGTGCATCTGCGGCCGGCTTCCAATCTCTATGCCTACCAGAAGCTCGTGGCCGCACTCGAATCGCCGAACCAGGAGGCGACCGTGTCTATCGCAGGCCTGGCCGACGACGACGCGGAGACGTCGGGCATTGCCGCAGACATCGATGATCTGCGCGACCGCTGGAGCCGGCTGACCGACGTGCATCAGTTCTTTGGCATGTTGAAAACGCTGAAGCTCACCCGCCGCCAGGCCGTGCGCATGGTCGGCCAGGACTATGCCTGGCTGCTCGACAATGACGCCATCGGCGCCATGTTCCACCATGCCGCCGCCGACGGCATGCCGATCATGTGTTTTGTCGGAAACCGAGGCTGCATCCAGATCCATTCCGGTCCCGTCAAGTCGATCAGGCCGATGGGGCCGTGGATCAACGTGATGGACGAGACGTTCCACCTGCATCTGCGCACCGACCACATCCAGGAGGTGTGGGCGGTGCGCAAACCGACCAAGGACGGTCATGTCACCTCGCTCGAAGCCTATGGCGCCGACGGCAAGATGATCATCCAGTTCTTCGGCGAGCGCCATGAAGGCGAGGGCGAGCGCGACGACTGGCGGTTTCTCGCCGAAAATCTGCCGCGCATTCCAAGCCCGACCGCAGCCTGAGGAAACGACGATGATTTCACTGTTCAGGATGCTTGCCGCGGCCATGGGCCTGTCGCTGTTTATTGCCGCCCCAGTGCCGGCCAGCGAGAACGTGGCCGTGTTTGCCGACACGTCGCGGATCGTGGCGATCGGCGGTTCGATCACCGAGATCGTCTACGCGCTTGGCGAGGAAGGTCATCTCGTCGCCCGCGATTCGACCAGCCGCTACCCCGCCGCCGCGGTCGCGCTGCCCGACGTCGGCTATATGCGCCAGCTGTCGCCGGAAGGCGTGTTGTCGGTCAATCCCTCGGGCATTCTGGCGCTGCATGGCAGTGGGCCGAAGGAAGCGGTCGATGTGCTGAAAAAGTCGAGCGTTCCGTTCATCGACGTGCCCGAGCATTACAGCCATGACGGCATCCTGGAAAAGATCCGCATCGTCGGCAAGGCGCTCGGCGTCGACGCCAAGGCCGAGACGCTGGTGGCTGAGACCGATGCCAAGCTGAAGGCGGCCGAGAAGCAGACGGCGTCGATCAAGCAGCGCAAGCGCATCCTGTTCGTGCTGTCGATCCAGGGCGGCAAGATCCTGGCCGCCGGCACCGACACCGCCGGTGACGGCATCATCAAGCTCGCCGGTGCGGTCAACGCCGTCGAAGGTTTTTCCGGCTACAAGCAGATGTCCGACGAGGCCGTCGTAACCGCCAGGCCGGACGTGATCCTGGCCATGAAGAATGCCGGCCCGCCGATTGCGGAGGCCGAGCTTTTCGCCATCCCGTCGATCACCTCGACGCCGGCGGGTGAAGGCCGCAAACTGACCCTGATGGATGGCAGCTATCTCCTCGGCTTCGGGCCGCGCACGGCCGATGCCATCCACGATCTGGCCGCCTCGCTCTATGGCAGCCAGGTCACGGACTGAGCCGATGGTGGATCAGTCGATCGCCGGCGCGGCGGGCAAGGTGGCCGAGGGCGATCGCTCCGGGCGCGCTCGCCTGGTTATTGTGCTCCTGTGTGTGGCGCTTGCCCTTTCGCTGTTCCTGTCGCTGAGGTCGGGCGCTTCCGATGCATCGGCCGTTGGTGTCATTCGTGACTGGCTGACCGGCGCCATGCCGGACGACGCCGCGCTTGGTGCCCGCGACCGGTTGATCGTCTACGATATCCGCATGCCGCGCGTACTGCTCGGTGTGCTCATCGGGGCGGCACTGGCCGTATCGGGTGCGGTCATGCAAGGCCTGTTTCGCAATCCGCTCGCCGATCCCGGCCTGATCGGCGTTTCAGCCGGTTCCAGCCTCGGCGCGGTCGCCGTCATCGTGCTCGGCACGACGTGGCTGGCGCCGCTCACTCTGGCGCTCGGCAGTTTGGCCTTGCCGTTGGCCGCCTTTTGCGGTGGCTTTGCGGTGACGCTGGTGCTCTACCGTGTCGCCACGCGGCAGGGACAGACCTCGGTCGCCACCATGCTGCTTGCCGGCATTGCGCTGGCAGCCCTTGCTATGGCGCTGACCGGTATCCTGATTTTCATGGCCGACGACCGGCAGTTGCGCGACCTGACGTTCTGGCAACTGGGCTCGCTGGGCGGCGCGACCTGGCCGAAGATCGCTTCCGTCGGTCCGATCATCATCCTGGCGCTTGCGGCAATGCCGTTCCTGGCCAAAGGCCTCAACGCCCTGGCGCTCGGCGAGGCGACGGCCGGACATCTCGGCATCCCGGTACAGCGCCTGAAATACACCGCGATCGTCGGCGTCTCGGCAGCGGTCGGCGCCTCTGTCGCAGTCAGCGGAGGCATCGGTTTTGTCGGCATCGTCGTGCCGCATCTGCTGCGGCTGCTGATCGGTCCGGACAATCGCTATCTCTTGCCGGCATCGGCGCTGCTCGGCGCCTCGATGCTGCTGATCGCCGATGCCGTTGCCCGCGTGGTCGTGGCCCCGGCCGAACTGCCGATCGGCATCGTCACCGCGATCGCCGGCGCACCGTTCTTCCTCTGGATCCTGCTGCGCAAGCGCGGCGTAATCGACTTGTGAGATTTGAAACCTATGAGGCCGGCATGATCGAAGCACGCGATGTCTCGGTAGCGATCGGCGGCAAGCGCATTGTTGCCAATGTCGATTTCGTCGCGCGGCCGGGCGAAATTGCGGCAGTCGTCGGACCCAACGGCTCGGGCAAGACGACGTTTTTGAAGGCGTTGTCGGGCGATCTGGCGTTTGTGGGGACAGTGGCCGTCAACGGGCGCGATCTCACGGCGATGAGGCCGGTGGAGGCCGCCACCGTGCGTGCCGTGCTGCCGCAGGCCGCGACGCTGTCCTTTCCCTTCACGGTGCACGAAGTGGTCAGGCTCGGCCTTATCGGCGGCCGTTCCGGCGTTCTGCCGGGCGAAGATGATCGTCTGCCCGAGCGGGCGCTGGCGCGGGTCGACCTCGACGGCTTTGCCGGCCGCTTCTATCAGGAGCTTTCGGGCGGCGAACAACAGCGTGTGCAGCTGGCGCGCGTGCTGTGCCAGGTCTGGGCGCCGGTGCTGGACGGCAAGCCGCGCTATCTCTATCTCGACGAGCCGGTCTCCAGCCTTGATATCAAGCACCAGCTGATCATCATGAACATCGCCCGCGATTTCGCCCGGCGCGGCGGCGGTGTGATCGCCATCCTGCACGACCTCAATCTGACGGCCATGTATGCCGACCGAATTTTCGTGATGCATCGCGGCCGGCTCGCCGCCGACGGTTCACCGCAGGAGGTGCTGAGCGACGATCTGATCGAAAAGGTGTTCGATTGTCGGCTAAGGGTCGGTGTGTTGCCGGCGGCGAACATGCCGTTTGTCTTGCCGCAGTCAGCCGCCTAAAGCGCGTCGCGTTTGAACGAACTCAGGCGACGCGCTTTAGGTCTTTGTCTTTATGCATGTCGTTGTCTCAAAACCGGGGCCACTTTTGAGCGACATGCACTAGAAAACTCAGGCGGCCGGTGCTCGCTGGACCAGCATGTCGATGCCGAGCAAATGACGCACATTCGGGCGCGCCGCCACCATATCGGCGATGGTGTAGCGGGAGAGTACGGCAAAGAAGGCGTTGAGCGCCTCGCGCAGCGCCGAATTCAGCTGGCAGCTGTCGACCAGCGGGCATTCGGCGGCGTCGTTTTCGAAGCACTCGGCCATGGCGAAGCTCTCTTCGGTCACCCGTACGACGTCGAACAGGCTGATCTGCTCGGCGGGGCGGCCGATCCTCACGCCGCCATTCCTGCCGCGCACCGTCTCGACCAGGCCATGCTCGACCAGCGGCTGCAGGATCTTGAACAGGAAAAGCTCCGACACCGAATAGGCGGCCGCAATCTCGGGGATGCGGCTCAGGCGATCGTTGTTGGCGGCGCAATACATCAGGATGCGCATGGCGTAGTTGGTCTGGCGCGTCAGCCGCATTTAATTCCTCACCCGAGTGCTGGCGCGCTGGAACTGCACCAGATTTTAGATTGTGCTGGTGCGGCTTTCTCACCCGGAGTTTCGGATTCGCCCACACTGGCCTGATCGGAATATGGCCTATACCTTGGAACAATTCCAGACTGGGATTGCATGATAGATGAACATTCTTGTCAACTTTGCGTGCGAAACCGGCAATCCCCGGACGAAATCGGCCCATCCGATCATGCTACGGGCCCAAACACCCCCTAAATAGCCCATGCCAGATAGCCAAGAGATCGATGAGGAGCGGCGTATCATGTCCCAATCGGCTTCGTCCCTGGCGCCTGGCGGTTTTGATGCCGAGACGGGCGCCAAGCTTTTCGCGTTGCGGCGGACAAAGTTCCTCGCCACGGCTGCGCTGGTGCTTTGCGTCGTGGTTTTTGCCGTGGCCAAATCGTCCGAGGCCAAGTATCCGTGGCTGGGCTTCGTGGCGGCCTTCGCCGAGGCGGCGACCATTGGCGGCCTGGCCGACTGGTACGCGGTGGTGGCGCTGTTCAAGCGGCCGCTGGGCCTGCCGATCCCGCACACCGCCATCATCCCAGCGAACCAGAACCGCATCGCCGATAATCTGGGCCGCTTCATCGAGGTCAATTTTCTGGCGCCGGAGCCGGTGCGGGAAAAGCTGGCCGAGGTCGATTTTGCAGCACTCGTCGCCGACTGGCTGACTGACGCCGAACGCTCTGCCGGCCTGTCGCGCTTCGTCGTACGGCTGGTCCCGCAGACGCTTGCGGCGATCGAGCAATCCGGCCTGCGGAGCTTCGTCACCAGCCGCATGCTGGAGCAGATCGACAAGGTGCCGCTGGCGCCGCTCGCGGCCGAATTGCTGTCGGCACTGACCGACGACCGCCGCCACCAGAAACTCTTCGACGAATTCACCAGGGTGATCGGCCGGTTTCTGAACGATGAAGAGGCGCTGGCGACCATGCGCGAGAAAATCCGCGAGGAATTGCCGTCGCTGTTCAACCTGTTCAGAGCCGACGCCTATCTGCTGAAAAAGATCGTCGCTTCCGCCGGTTCGCTGCTTGACGAGGTGCGGGCCGATCCCGACCATCCGATGCGCGCCGAATTCGACCGTTTCGCGCACAGCTTCATCGAGCGGCTCAGAACCTCGAAGCAATACGCCAAACGGGCCGAGAAGCTGAAGCGCGATTTCCTGGCGCGGCCGGAAGTGAAGTCGCTCGCCGGCGACATGTGGCAGAGCCTCAGCGTGTTCATCGAACAGGACGCCAAGGCGGAGAATTCGATTGTTCGCGCGCATCTCGCCAACATGTTCGTCGAGGTCGGCCGCCATCTCTCAGGCGATCCGCAGATCAGGGCCGACATGAACCAGGGCTTTGTCGTGGCGCTGTCGTCGTTCGTGGAGAGCCAGAAGAGCGGTGTGTCGACGTTCATCGCCGATCAGGTCAAGCGCTGGGACCTTGCCCAGCTGACGAGGCTGATCGAGATGAACATCGGCAGGGACCTGCAATATATCCGCTTCAATGGCATGATTATTGGCGGCCTGGCCGGTCTCGTGCTCTACACGGCGGAGAGGCTGTTTCTCGCTGGCTGATGCTGCATTTGCCGCTGAATTGCTTGGGCGTCCGAATGGACACACGGCGCGCGAGTGCTATTGTCCAGAACAGGGTTCAGCATTTGCGACACTGGGGAGCACGAGCAATGGCCAAACGACCCGACTCCGATTCGTTCCTGGACATGTTCAGCCGGTTCGGCCGTGACCTGAAGGTGCCGAATGTCGAGGCGATCCTCGCGCATCATCGCAAGAACCTCGAGGCCCTGGAAAGATCGGCGCGGGCGGGAGCTGCCGGCGCGACCTCATTGTTGTCCAGACAGCGCGAGATGCTGCAGGACACGCTGCGTGAAGTCAGCGACATGGCGCAGAGCTACAAGGCGCCGGGCAATCCCCAGGAACTGATGACAAAACAGGCGGAGTTCGCCAGGAAATCCTTCGAAGCCGCCCTGAAAAATGCCGGCGAAGTGGCCGAGCTGGTCAAGAAATCCGGCACCGAATCGATCGAAATCCTGCGCAGCCGCATCAAGGAAGCGATGGAGGAAATCCGCTCGGGCTATGACAAGAAGTGACTCTCAACGCAACCATGAGAGGAGCGGGCCGGTTGCGGCGCATGAGCATGGACGAGGGACGCTGTTTGGCGGAAAATGGCGGAACGGAATCGCAACGGGCGAATTGACAGGAGCCGTCCGTTCGTGGTCCGAGGCACTGGGAGCCACCGGGAAAGCAGGAATGACGGAACTACGGCCGAAAACGCCGCCGACCTTCGAGCAGTTAAGGGCGATGGCCGGGCAGGAGCTCGGCGTGTCGGAATGGACGACCGTCGACCAGAACCGCATCAACCAGTTTGCCGAATGCACAGGCGACCATCAGTGGATCCACGTCGATCCGGAGCGGGCGAAGCGGCAGAGCCCATTTCGCACCACGATCGCGCATGGCTATCTGACGCTGTCGATCATCGGCGCGCTGGCGCTGGGCATGGGCATCGTCCCCGAAAACACGCAAGCCGCCTTCAATTACGGCTTCGACAAGGTGCGGTTCCTGGCGCCCGTCAGGGTCGGCGCACGCATCCGGCTGCGCACGACGCTGTTGTCGGTGGAGGACAAGGGGCCGGGCCAGTATCTGATGAAGGCCGCCAATACGGTCGAGATCGAGGGCGAACAGAGGCCGGCGCTGACCGCCGAAACGCTGGTCATGCTTTATGAGCGGCGCAAGCGGGCGGGAGCGTAAGCTCCCTATCTTCGGTCATGATGGCTGTTGCCGCACCGACAGCCTGCCGCCGGCGCGGGTCGAGAGCAGTGCCAGCAACAGCGCAGCCACCGCCAGGACCGTTGCCGTCTGAAAGGTAACCTGCATGCCGTGCGCGGCTGCCGCTGAGGTCAGCATGTCCTGGCTTTGCCGTTCTCCCGTCGAGGCAGCCGCAAAAATGGCGCCCATAAGCGATGCGCCGGTGATCAGGCCGAGATTGCGCGACAGATTGAGCAGGCCGGACACCACGCCGCGCTCGCCGGCAGCGACACCGCTCATGACGGCGGCATTGTTGGATGTCTGGAACAGGGCGTACCCGAAGCAGGTGACGGCGATCGGCACGATATAGCTGGCAATGCCGAGTTTTGTTGCGGCGAGCGACAACAATGAGGTTCCGACGGCAAGACTGAACAGTCCGACGACCATCATCCTGTGCGCGCCGAAGCGATCGGTGAGGCGGCCGGCGATAAGCGCCGAGAGCGCGGAGACCAGCGGACCTGTCGACAGGACCACGCCGACCATCGCAGCATTGAGCCCCAGCGCTCGCGACAGATAGAATGGAGCGACCACCAGGGTCGCCATCATCACTGTGGCGACGACGAGGTTCGTGGCGAGGCTGGCGCTGAGCCGGATGTCGTACAACCGGGCAAGCCGGATCAAGGGATTCTTCGCCCTCTTCTCCGCGACGCCGAACAGAACGACGCCGATGCCGGCGGCAACCAGGAGGCCGATGTTGAGGGCGCCGAAATGGCCGCGGCCGAGCGTCATGGCCAATGCATAGGCGGCGAGCGTCAGGGCCAGCAAGACCGTTCCGATCGCGTCGAACCCGCCTTGAACGCCTTGTGCAGCCTTGCCACGGGCGGGCAGGGCCAGCCAGGCGAGGGCAAAGGTCAGGAGGCCGAGCGGGACATTGACGAGCAAGATCGCCCGCCAGCCAAAGCCGGCAATCAGAAAGCCGCCGAGCGAGGGGCCGAGCGTGGTGCCGATTGCCGACATGGCGCCGAGCAGCCCCATGGCGCTGCCGGTCCGTTCCTTGGCTACAGTCTCCGCGACAAAGGTCAGCGTCAGTGCCATCATCAGCGCGGCACCCAGTCCTTGCACGGCGCGCGCCGCGATCAGCAGCCAGAGCGTCGGCGCCAGGCCGCAGAGCACCGAGGCCAGTGTGAACAGCGCGATGCCGCCGAGCAGCAACGGCCGGCGGCCGACCATATCGGCCAGTCGGCCAGCGCTGACGATCAGGGCGGTAATGGCCAGCAGATAGGCGAGAACCACCCATTGCACGGACTGGAACGGCGCACCGAACGCCTGCATCAGGGAAGGCAGTCCGACGCTGGCAATGCTGGTTCCAAGCGACGACAGCAGCGTGGAGAGCGACAGGCTGGCCAATGCCAAGACAGGAGAGTGGGCCAGGCCTGCGGACCGGGTGTTCTGCCGCGCCGATGCGCACTCGTTCTGCTCAGCGATTGCCATGGCGATTTCCTCCTTGTCAGTCCCGCAACCGGACCTGTCGGAGATCTAGTCGTCAGCGTGGCATGGCGGAAGGCGCAGCATTTGCATCTTATTCGTGCGCCAAACGCCATGGGATGTGCTACCATCCGCCGATGGCATCGCCCGATCTCAATCTGCTGTTCGCGCTCGACGTTTTGCTCGCCGAAGGCAGCGTGGCGCGCGCCGCCAGCCGGCTACGGCTCAGCCCGTCGGCGATGAGCCGCACGCTGGCGCGGCTGCGGGAAGCGACCGGTGATCCGCTGCTGGTCCGCGCCGGCCGCGGCCTGGTTCCAACGCCGCGCGCGGAGGCATTGCGGCAGCAGGCCGGCCGTGTCGTCCAGGAAGCGGAAATGCTGCTGCGTCCCGCCAGGCTGCTCGATCTCGCAAAGCTGGGCCAGATCTTCACGCTGCGCACCAATGAGGGGTTCGTCGAGGAGTTCGGGCCGGGTCTTGTCGCCCGCATACAGGCCGAGGCGCCGGGCGTGCGGCTGCGCTTTGCGCCGAAAGCCGACAAGGACGTCGTCTCATTGCGCGACGCCGACATCGACCTCGAAATCGGCGTTGCCGGCGAGGCCGGACCTGAAGTGCTGATACAGGCGCTGTTTCGCGACCGCTTCGTCGGTGCTGTGCGAGCCGGCCACCCTTTGAGTGAAGGCGCGGTAACGCCTGAACGCTACGCGGCCGGCCGCCACATCAGCGTTTCACGGCGGGGTCGGGAAAGAGGGCCGATCGATCAGACTTTGGCGCTGCTCGGCCTGCAGCGAACCGTGGCGTGCATGGTCTCCGGCTTTTCGGCTGCACTCGCCATGGCGCGCGCTTCGGACCTTATCGCCAGCGTGCCCGAACGGCACACGCAAGGCGCACGCGCCGGCATGGTCAGCTTTCCGCTGCCGGTCGCCACTGTGGAGGTCACCATCTCGATGCTCTGGCATCCACGGCTCGATGCCGATCCGGCGCAACGCTGGCTGCGAGATTGCGTTCGGGAGGTCTGCGCGGCCTCCCGCTGAGCGCTCAGCGCGCCATTGCCGCCTTGAGCACCCTGAAAATCCGCTCGTCCTGGCACTGGGCAACGTTGAAGCGCAGGAAGCGGCTGGCGGTTCCCGACAGGCTGAATGCATTGCCGGGCGCCAGCACGATGTTGTCGGCCAGCGCGCGGCGGGCGATTTCGGCCGCATCCACGCCATCGGGCAGGCTGCACCACAGGAACAAGCCGGCCGGTTGGTCGATCCAGGGCGTGATGCCGATCGCCTTCAGGCGCACGCCCGTCTCGCCCATGGCGCGGGAAAGCCGCGCGCGCAGCAATTCCATGTGCTTGCGGTAGCTGCCGTCCCTAAGCAGCGTCAGCACCAGTTCGGCCGCCAGCCGGCCGCCGCCGAAGGTGGTGGCAATCTTGAGGTCGGTGAGTTGCTCGATCCAGTCGCGCGGTGCCGCGATGAAGCCGCAGCGAACCGATGCCGATAGCGTCTTGGAGAAGCTGCCGATATGGACGACGCGGTTGAGGCCGTCGAACGCCGCCAGCCGGGGCGCGGGGCTGTGCTCGAAATCGGCGAAGATATCGTCCTCGATGATGGTCAGGTCCGACTGGTCGGCGAGTTTCAGCAGCCGGTGCGCGGTGACCGGCGACAGGATCGCGCCGGTCGGGTTGTGGATAGCGGAATTGGTGATGTAGAGGCGCGGCCTGTGCTCGGCGAGCGCCTGCGCGAACAGCTCGATATCCGGCCCCGATGGCGTGTAGGGCACGCTGACGACCTTGGCGCGATGGGCGCGCAGCAGCGCGTGAAAATTGAAATAGCAGGGGTCGTCGAGCAGCACGGTATCGCCGGGTTCGATCAGGAAGCGGCACAGAAGATCGATGGCCTGCGTGCCCGATTCGGTCAGCATGATCTGTTCGGGCGAGACCTCGATGCCGTGGCCAGCCATGCGCCGCGCGAGCAATTGCCTGAGCGGCGGCAGGCCGAGCGGCGTGCCGTAATCGGCGAGGTCGACATCGTCGGCGCGCGCAACGGTGCGCAGCGCCCGGCGCAGGGCGGACTGCGGCATCCACGAGGCCGGCATCCAGCCGCAGCCAGGTTTCAGCATGTCGCCGCCGGCTTCCAGCGACTGGCGCGAGACCCACAGCGGATCGATGGCGCGATCGAGCCGGGGTCCAATCTCGGCCAGCGACAGTGGCGCCAGCGATCCGGCGGCATAGAAACCCGAGCCCGGCCGCGAGCGGATCGCGCCTTCGGCAGCAAGCCGCTCATAGGCTTCGACGACGGTGGATTTGGACACCTGCATGGCCTTGGCGAAGGCGCGGATCGAAGGCAGCCGCGCGCCCGGCGTCAGGCTGCGCGCGGCAATCCGCAGGCGGATGGTCGCCATGACAGTTTCGACCAGAGTGGCCGCGGCAACAGTGCGTGCGGTGTCGACTTCCAGAACGAGACCAGTCATCTGTATTGCTCAATCAGCCATTACAGTTTGATGGAATTGTACTGCATTGTCTCTGGCTGCACCATAGGCACTTGCCCGATAGAGGTCGAAAGCAATGGAGCCTGGAATGGACAAGACCGCGAGCGGCTGGCTGAACGGATTCGTCGGCGTGCTGATCTTCTCAGGCTCGCTGCCGGCGACGCGCGTCGCAGTGGCGGAGTTCGATCCGACATTCCTGACCTCGGCCCGCGCCGCGATTGCCGGGCTGCTTGGTCTCGCGATGCTCGTCCTGTTCCAGCAGAAGCGCCCGGCGCGCAGCGATTTTCTGTCGCTGGTGATCGTCGCCCTTGGGGTGGTTGTCGGCTTTCCCTTGCTCACCGCTCTGGCGCTCAAGCACGTCACCTCTGCCCACTCTATCATCTTCGTCGGCCTGCTGCCGCTGGCCACCGCGATCTTCGGCGTGCTGCGCGGTGGCGAGCGTCCGCGCCCGGCCTTCTGGCTGTTTTCCTGCATCGGCAGCGCGCTGGTCGCCGGTTTTGCCCTGATGCAAGGCGTGACGGCCTCACCTGTCGGCGACGGCCTGATGCTGGCCGCCATCATGGTCTGCGGCCTGGGCTATGCCGAGGGGGCGGCATTGTCGCGCAGGCTGGGCGGCTGGCAGGTGATCTGCTGGGCGCTGGCGATCTCGCTGCCGATCATGCTGGTTCTGACCTTTGCGACGCTGCCGTCGTCCTTCGCCGGCGTCGGCTCCGGCGCCTGGGCGGGTCTCGCCTATGTCTCGCTGTTCAGCATGCTGATCGGCTTCGTGTTCTGGTACCGCGGCCTCGCCCAAGGCGGCATCGCTGCCGTCGGGCAGTTGCAGTTGCTGCAGCCCTTTTTCGGCCTGGCGCTGGCAGCGTCGCTGCTGCACGAGCAGGTCAGCCCGCTGATGATTGTTGTCACGCTCGGCGTGGTGGCCTGCGTGTTCGGGGCGAAGAAATTTGCACGCTAGGAGTTTGGTGGTGGAGGGCGACTCCGCCCTAGAACTTCGTCACCACCCCAATGCCAATCCCCTCGAACCCGCCCATCGCCATCAGCGCCGCCGGCGCCTCATCAAGGCTGATCTTGTTGCCGACCAGCAGTTCGGGCTTGAGCTTGCCGGTGCGGATCATCTCCATCATGGCGGGGTAGCGGTAGGCCTGCATGCCATGGCTGCCGAGGATTTCCAGCTCGAAGGCGATCACCTTGTCCATCGGCACTTGCGGGCGGGCATGTTCGCCCAGCATCAGGCCGACCTGCACGTGGCGGCCGCGCCGGCGCAGATTGGCAATCGAGTTGAACGATGTCGTGGGGTGACCGAGCGCGTCCATAGACATATGCGCGCCGCCATTGGTGATCTGCTTGACCGCCTTGACCACGTTCGGCGTCGTCGAGGCGTTGATGGTCGCCACGGCGCCGATCTTTTTGGCCAATTCCAGTTTCTCGTCGGTGAGGTCGATGGCGATGACATTGGCGCCCATGGAACTGGCGATCATGATCGCCGACAGGCCGACGCCGCCGCAGCCATGCACCGCCACCCATTCGCCCGGCGTCACCCGGCCCTGGTCGACAATGGCGCGAAACGAGGTGACGAAGCGGCATCCGAGGCTGGCGGCGGTGGCGAACTCCATCTCCTCGGGCAGGCGCACGAGATTGGTGTCGGCATGCTCGATGGCGACATATTCGGCAAACGATCCCCAGGCGGTGAAGCCGGGCTGCGTCTGGTGTTCGCAGACCTGATGATTGCCCGAATTGCATTCGAAGCAGCGGCCGCAGCCGACGCAGAACGGCACGGTGACGCGCTCGCCGGCCTTCCAGCGGGTCACCCGCTTGCCGACGGCGACGACGATGCCGGCCAGTTCATGGCCCGGCACATGCGGCAGCGTGATGCCGTCATCATGACCCATCCAGCCATGCCAGTCGCTGCGGCAGAGCCCGGTCGCCTCGACCTTGATGACCACACCGTCTGCGGCCGGTTTCGGATCCGGCACGGTCTGGATTCTCGGCGCCTCGCCGAATCTTTCGAAGACGACGGCTTTCATCGGCAACTCTCCGTGCTCTGCTCCGGCATTGTGAGCCTATTCGGCATCTATCTGATTCTCCGGCGCCGCCTTCTGAAAGGCCGGCAGCGCCATGCAGGCGGCGTGGATGCGCGAGATCTCGGGGTAGGGTGTCAGGTCGACGCCGAAGCGGGCGTTGCTGGCGATCTGGGCGACCAGGCAGATGTCGGCGAGGCCCGGTGCGTCGCCATGGCAAAATGTGCCGGTCTCATCCGATGAAGCCAGAATCTTTTCAAGCGGCTGGAACCCTTCGTTCACCCAGTGGCGAAACCAGTGGATGACATCCTGGTCGCCGGCGCCGAACAAAGTGCGCAGCGAGGTCAGCACGCGCAGATTGTTCACCGGGTGGATGTCGCAGGCGATCATCTGCGCTAGCATTCGCACGCGCGCCCGGCCGAGCGCGTCCTTCGGCAGCAGCGACGGTTCGGGGTGGGTCTCGTCGAGATATTCGATGATTGCCAGCGACTGCGTCAAAAGCGTGCCGTCGCCCAGGATCAGCGCCGGCACCAGCCCCTGCGGATTGACCGCGCGATAGGCCGGCTCCAGATGGTCGCCATGCCGCAGATGATGCGGCACGTAGTCGTAGCCCAGCCCCTTCATCTCGAGCGCGATGCGCACGCGGTAGGAGGTGGAGGAGCGGTAGTAGTTGTGGAGGACGAGGTCGCTCATTGGATCACGGCTTGTCGGTGGAATTTTGGCCGATCGAATCTTGGCCGACAGTGATCTCGATGGTGCCGATGCCGTCGACACCGCCGGTCATCGTCTGACCCGGCGCTACCGCGCCGACGCCGGCCGGCGTGCCGGTGAAGATCAGGTCGCCCGGTTGTAGTACAACCGCACTGCTGCAGATCGAAACGATATCGGCGATCGGCCAGATCAGTTCGGCGAGGTCGCCCTCCTGCTTCACCGCGCCGTCGACGGCGAGCCAAATGCGGCCCTTTTGCGGATGGCCGGATTTGGCGGCTGATACCAACGGGCCGCAGGGCGCCGAGCGGTCGAAGGCCTTCGACCAGTCCCACGGCCGCGCCGCCTTCTTGGCCTCGTCCTGCAGGTCGCGGCGGGTGAGATCGATGCCGACGCCGTAGCCCCAGACATGGTCTAGCGCCTCAGTGCGGGGAATGCGGACGCCGGCCTTGCCGATCGCCGCGACCAGTTCGATCTCGTGGTGCAGGTTTTTGGTCAAGGGCGGGTAGGGGATCGTGGTGCCGGAATCGACCACCGCATCGGCCGGCTTGGTGAAGAAGAAGGGCGGGTCGCGTTCGTCATTGCCGAGTTCGCGGGCGTGGGCGGCGTAGTTGCGGCCGACGCAGAAGATGCGGCGCACCGCAAAACGCTCGGCCGAGCCGGCGACGGCGACCGATGGTGTTGCGGGCAGGGGAAGGACGAAGTCTGTCATGCGCGGGTCTCTGCTTGGGATCTTGACGGCACATTTGACCGATTTGAACCCCCGGGCAAGGCATCAGCGTCCGCAAAAGCACGAGCTGCGCCTTGATTGTCGGATAAAGTCGGCTTCGCCTCCGGGGGTTAAGATGGCGATAGACTATTTGCCAATAAGCTGGCCATACCAGCGGGAGTATCGTGCCCACGGAGAACTGAAACAAACACCATGACCGCAATCAACGATCGCGCCCGGTTTCTGATCATCGACGACCATCCGCTGTTTCGCGAGGCGCTGCACAGCGCCGTGCAGATGGCGTACCCGGAAGTCGACACGGTGGAGGCGCGCTCGATTGCCGAAGCGCTCGATCTCCTGGGTGGGATAAAACCGTTCGATCTGGCGCTGCTCGATCTCAACATGCCCGATGTGCATGGCTTTGACGGGTTGCTGCAGCTGAGGACCCGCCATCCGCGGCTGCCGGTGGTCGTCGTCTCGGGCTATGAGGAGCCGAAGATCATCTCCGAGGCGTTGTCCTATGGCGCTGCCGGCTTCATCCCGAAATCGGCGCGCAAGAGCGATCTTGCGGCCGCAATCCGCTCGGTGATGGAGGGCGCGATCTATGTGCCGGAGACATATGAGGGACAGCCGCCCGACGCCGACAGCGCCGACCGCGCCGACATGGTGCAGCGGCTGGCCAAACTGACGCCGCAGCAGCTGCGCGTGCTGCAGATGCTGCGCCAAGGCCTGCTCAACAAGCAGATCGCCTACGAGCTGCAGGTCGGCGAGACCACGGTCAAGGCGCATGTCTCGGAGATCCTGCGCAAGCTCAACGTCTACAGCCGCACGCAAGCGGTGATCGAGGTGTCGAAGCTGGACAATGCGGAGCTGTTTCGCGATCAGGCCGGGTTTTGATCTTTACCCTCCCCCTTGTTGGGAGGGTCGATCCGCGAAGCGGAGCGGGGTGGGGGACCTTGGCGCTGCACCCCGCCCCGGCGTTGCGCGCCGACCCTCCCCATCAAGGGGAGGGTATGGGGCTCAAGCCAGCAGATGCGCCAGCAGCGCCCTTAGCTGCGCCGGTTTCAGCGGCTTGCGCATCAGTTCGATGCCGGCGGCGCGGGCGGCTTTGGCGACGGCCTCCGATCCGTCGGCGGTGACGATCAGCGCCGGCACGGCGCGGCCGAGATAATCGCGCACTTCGGCTATTGTTGCGGTGCCGAGGTCGCCGTCGTCGAGATGCTGGTCGGCAATGACGATGTCGGGCACCCAGTCGGTGTCGCCGAGCAGGCTGAGCGCATCCTCGGTCGAGGTCGCGGCACGCACCAGGCACTGCCAGCGCTCGAGCAGGAAGGTCATCGCCTGCAACACATCGGCGTCGTTTTCGACCAGCAGCACCTTGGTGCCGAACAGGCCGTAGCCGCGCGGCCGCTCCATCTCGGCAAGGCTGGCGATGGCGTCGGCGCTGGCGCCGATGCCGACCGGCACATCGATGTGGAAGATGGTGCCGCGCCCGACTTTCGACGAAAACGTCACGGGGTGGCCGAGCGCGGCGGCCATGCGCCGCACGATGGCAAGGCCCAGCCCCAGCCCGCCGCCGGAAATTCCGGTATCGGCCGGAATGGCGGAGCCGCGATGGAATTCCTCGAACACCGCCTCGCGCTGGTCGTCGGGAATGCCGCAGCCGGTGTCGGCGACATCGATGCGGATGGTGTCGCCGCGATGCCTGGTGCCGACCAGCACGCCGCCCGAGCGGGTATAGCGCAGCGCATTGGACAGGATGTTCTGCAGGATGCGGCGCAAAAGCGTGCGGTCCGAACGCACCACGGCGCTGACCGGGCGGAATTTCAGTGTCAGCCCCTTCAGCTTGGCAACCGGCTTGAAATCCGAGCGCAGCGACGAAAACAACGTCTCCAGATTGACGTCGCCAATGTCGGGCTGGACCACGCCGGCGTCGAGCTTGGAAATGTCGAGCAGCGTGCGCAACAGGTCTTCCATGGTCTCCAGCGAGCGCTCGACCTGGCGGACCAGCTTCTTGCCCTCGTCGCTGGTCTGCACTTCGGCCAGCGCCGAGACGGAGAGGTGGGCGGCGTTCAGCGGCTGCAGCACGTCATGGCTGGCGGCGGCCAGGAACCTGGTCTTGGACAGGTTTGCCAGCTCGGCGTTTTCCTTGGCGGCGCTGAGGTCGATGTTCGACTGTTCCAGCCGGCGCAAGGTCGAGTGCAGTTCCTCGGTGCGCATACGCACGCGGTTTTCAAGTGAAATCGCGGTCTGGAACAGCGAGAAGGCATTGCCTTGCTGGTCCATCGAGCGCTCGACGCGGCTGACCAGAGCGGCGTTGATCTTCTTCAGCCTGTCGACGTCGTCGATGTCCCTGAGCGGCATGGGCTATTCCGCCGCCTGGCGTTCGCCGAAGGCGATGCCGGTGAAGGTTTGGTTCAGATGCATCGAGCGGTACTGTTCGCCATAGGTGCCGAAGCCGATGACATTGTTGACCCGGTAGAGCTCCGAAATGTCGCGGAACACCTGGCGGTTGCGCGCATCGAGCCGGCGCAGCACGCAATCGAAGCCGAGGATCATGTCGATGCCGCCGAGCCGTTGCTCGACGTCGCGCAGTGCTGCGCGCGTCGATTCCACCATGTCCTTGGGCTGGGCGATGGACAGCACGACGCCGTCGTCTATGGCGCAGAAGAAAGACAGCGATCCGTCGGCATGCATCTTCTGGATCGAGCGGCAGTAATATTCGCCGCCCACTTTCACCACCACCGGGTGCGAGGCGAAGCTCATCGGCGTCAGGTTCTGCGCAACGATGCCGACCGAGGCGGCATATTCCTCAGCCGCGTTGGTGGCGTTGAATTCGCGCACGGTGCGGTGGTCCGGATCGGATGCCGTCACCACCAGCTTCTCGTCGGTTGGGATGAAATTGTCGGTCTTGAAGACATGGAACGGTATCTCGGTGGCGATCAGCACAATGATGGCGCTGTCGGACGCTACCTTGCCGTTCGAAATCAGCCTGGTGGTTTCGAATTTCAAATCGTCGCCCGCCGAACCGCCGATCAGCGGGATGTCGTCCAGCCCCCAATGGATGGCCGAGGTCACCGCTTCCTCTGCAAAGGACAGGCCGTCGATGAAGCAGAGCGCGAAAGTGCTTTTGGCATGGCAACTGCCGGTGCGTCCGCGTAGCAGGCGCCGCAAGCCCTCGACTTCATCAGTGATCCTGTCCATGCCCGACGAGGAGAGATTGTCGACCATGGTGCTGACCGCCGAAAACGACGCGGAGGGAAAGAGCAGCGCCAGCACATGGCCTTCCTCCAGGCCCTGGGGGGTAATCTCGCCGGCGGTCGAGCAGGCGGCGTAGGCCAGCGTCGGCGCGTGGGTCTTCAGCCCTTGCGAAAGGACGCTCGCGTCAAACAAGCTCTGGGAGAAGAACAGCAGGGCAAAGCCGGCATCGATGGCTGCGGCCTCGACGGCGACCGCCAGGGCGAATGCATCGGCGTCGGGCTCGTCGGTGGTGAGCGCCGACAGACCGGATGCATAGCTCGTCCGTGAACTGGCCAGAGGCTTCCTCCCGATATCCTCCGACGCTTCCTGCGCGCGCCCGTTTTATGTCTCTCGGCGCGTTGGCGTCGAGGGCATTGTTGCCCCCTATTCGCTCTTTGGCAATGGGGCGGACAGGCCCATGATTTTCGTTTTCTCCATGACCGAAAGTACAATGAGCGCCGTGTGTTTTTTGCGCTTTGTGCAGTGTACCAATAGCGCATGGCCGAGCGCCAAAGCCGCATCGGCAGCATGACTACCAAGGTCATACCCAGGGAGGATGCATGTCGGACGTTTCGTTTGTCGTGAACGGAAAACGGATCAGCGGCGCTGCCGAGGACCGAACGCTTCTGGTTCATTTCCTGCGCGAAAATCTTGGTCTCACCGGAACGCATGTCGGTTGTGACACCTCTCAATGCGGCGCCTGCGTCGTGCATGTCGACGGCAAGGCGGTGAAGTCCTGTTCGATGCTGGCCGTGCAGGCCTCCGGGTCGACCGTGGTGACGATCGAAGGGCTTGCCAATGGCGGCGACCTGCATCCGATGCAGGCCGCGTTCAAGGAACATCATGGGCTGCAATGCGGCTTCTGCACGCCGGGCATGATCATGACCGCGACCGACATGATCGCGCGCCATCCCGAAGGCCTTGACGAGGCGACGGTGCGCGCCGAGCTCGAAGGCAACATCTGCCGCTGCACCGGCTACCACAACATCGTCAAGGCGATCCTCGCCGCATCGCAGACGATGGCGAAGGTGCCGAAGGGCAGGGCGAAACAGGCAGCGTAAGAAAGAAGCGAGTAGTGAATAGTGAATAGCGAGTAGTCGGTTTAGCCGAACCGCTCCGAGCACAATTCCCTACTCACTGTTCACTATTCGCTACTCACTATTCGCTATTCCGGAGGAATTCCTATGGGCATTGAAGGCATCGGCGCTCGGGTCGTGCGCAAGGAAGACAAACGGTTCATCACCGGCGCCGGCCGCTATGTCGACGACATGGTGGTTCCCGGCATGAAGCATGCCGCTTTCGTGCGCAGCCCGCACGCGCATGCTCAGATCAAGAAGATCGACGTCAGACGAGCGCAGGCGATGCCCGGCGTCATCGGCGTCTTGACCGGCAAGGAGCTCAAGGCCGACGGCATCGGCAACCTGATCTGCGGCTGGATGATCCATTCCAAGGACGGCTCGCCGATGAAGATGGGCGCGTGGTCGCCGCTGGCCGTCGACAAGGTGCGCTATGTCGGCGACGCGGTCGTCATCGTGGTGGCGGAAACCAAGGGCCAGGCCCGCGACGCGGCCGAAGCGGTCGAGATCACCTACAAGGAATTGAAGGCGGTGGTCGATGCCACCAAGGCGCTGCAAAAAGGTGCGCCGCAGGTCCATGCCGAAGCCGAGGACAATCTTATCTTCGACTGGGAGATCGGCGATGCCAAGGCGACCGACGCGGCGATCCAGGCGGCGGCCCATGTCACCCGCATGAAGATCGTCAACAACCGGCTGGTTCCCAACGCCATGGAGCCGCGCGCGGCCCTTGGCCATTACGACAAGGCCGAGGACCATTTTACCTGCTGGACGACGTCGCAGAACCCGCATGTCGCGCGGCTGGTGATGAGCGCCTTCTACAATGTCGCACCGGAAAACAAACTGCGCGTCATTGCGCCCGATGTCGGCGGCGGCTTCGGCTCGAAGATCTACATCTATCCCGAAGAGATCGTCTGCCTTTGGGCGTCGAAGAAGACCGGCGTGCCGGTCAAATGGGTCGCCGACCGCACCGAAAGCTTCCTCACCGACGCACATGGCCGCGACCATGTCTCGACGGTCGAAATGGCGTTCGACCAGAACAACAAGATCACCGGCTTCAAAGTCGACACCATCGCCAATCTCGGCGCCTACATGTCGCTGTTCTCGTCTTGCGTGCCGACCTATCTCTACGCGACGCTGCTGTCGGGCCAGTACAACATCCCGACGATCCACGCCAATGTGCGCACCGTCTACACCAACACGGCACCCGTCGATGCCTATCGCGGGGCAGGGCGGCCGGAAGCCACGTATCTGCTCGAACGGACAATGGAGACCGCCGCGCGTGAACTTGGGGTCTCTCCGGCGGAGTTGCGGCGCATCAATTTCATCACCGAGTTTCCGCACCAGACGCCGGTCATCATGAACTATGACGCCGGCGACTATGGAGCTTCACTCGATGCGGCGACACAGGCGTCCGACTATGCCGGCTTTGCCAAGCGCAAAGCGGCGGCCGGCAGCCAGGGCAGACTGCGCGGCATCGGCATGAGCTGCTATATCGAGGCCTGCGGCATCGCGCCGTCGGCGGCGGTCGGTTCGCTCGGCGCCGGCGTCGGTCTGTGGGAATCCGCCGAAGTGCGGGTCAATGCCGTCGGCACGATCGAGGTGCTGACCGGCTCGCACAGCCATGGCCAGGGCCATGAGACGACCTTCGCGCAACTCGTCAACCAGCGTTTTGGCGTGCCACTGGACTCGGTCTCGATCGTCCATGGAGATACCGACAAGGTGCAGATGGGTATGGGCACCTACGGCTCGCGCTCGGGCGCGGTCGGCATGTCGGCAATTGCCAAGGCGCTCGACAAGGTCGAGGCCAAGGCCAAGAAAATCGCCGCCCATCTGCTCGAGGCCGACGAGGGCGACATCGTCATCGAGAATGGCGAGGTCAAGGTTGCCGGCACCGACAAGAGCCTGCCCTGGTTCCAGGTGGCGCTTGCCGCCTACACCGCTCACAATCTGCCGGCAGGCATGGAGCCGGGACTGAAGGAAACAGCCTTCTACGATCCGGCGAACTTCACTTTCCCGGCGGGCTGCTACATCTGCGAGGTCGAGATCGATCCGGAAACCGGCACGACCGAGATCGTCCAGTTCGTCGCGGCGGACGATTTCGGCAACATCATCAACCCGATGATCGTCGAGGGTCAGGTGCATGGCGGCATCGCCCAGGGCATCGGCCAGGCGCTGCTGGAAGGCGCGCACTATGACGATAGCGGGCAGCTGCTGACGGCGAGCTACATGGACTACACCATGCCGCGCGCGGACGACCTGCCGTCATTCAAGGTCTCGACGTCGAACACGCCGTGTCCGAGCAATCCGCTCGGCATCAAGGGCTGTGGCGAGGCCGGCGCCATCGGCTCGCCGCCGGCGGTCATCAACGCCATCACCGACGCTTTGGGGATTGTGGACATCGCCATGCCGGCCTCGCCGTCGAAGGTGTGGGCGGCGATTAGGGCGAAGAAATGAGTGAGTAGGGAGAAGTGAGTAGGGAATGGGCATTGCCGGAGATGACAGCGTCCCTATTCCCTATTCCCTACTCCCTACTCACTACTGCCTAACCACTTCAGGGGAGGATCCCATGTACGCAGTCAACTACCACCGCGCCGCCTCGGTCGCCGACGCCGCCAAGCTGGTGAAGAGCGGCGACGCCAGGCTTTTGTCAGGCGGCATGACGCTGATCCCGGCGATGAAGACGCGGCTCGCCGCACCGTCCGACCTGATCGACCTGTCGCGGATCAGGGAGCTGCAAGGCGTCAAGGTGTCGGGCAAGACCGTCACCATCGGCGCCGCCACAACCCATTACGACGTCGCCAATGACGAGAAGCTGCGGAAGGCCTGTCCGGCGCTTGCGCACCTTGCGTCGCTGATTGGCGATCCGGCGGTGCGCCACAAGGGCACGATCGGCGGCTCGGTCGCCAACAACGACCCAGCCGCCGATTATCCGGCGGCGCTCTTGGCGCTGGGCGCCACCATCGTCACCAACAAGCGCGAGATTTCAGCCGCGAAATTCTTCACCGGCCTGTTCGAAACGGCGCTGAAAGAAGGCGAGATCATCACCGCGGTGAGTTTTACCGCGCCGGCCAAGGCTGCTTACGAAAAATTCCGCAACCCGGCCTCGCGCTATGCGATCGTCGGCGTGTTCGTGGCAAAGGGCAAGGACGGGGTCAGCGTTGCCGTTACCGGCGCCGGCGATGACGGTGTGTTCCGCTCGAAGGAGATCGAAGCAGCACTGGCGAAGAATTTTGCCGCATCGGCGCTCGACGGCGTGAAAGTGCCGGCGAAGAATTTGATGACCGACCTCCACGCTTCGGCCGAATACCGTGCCAATTTGATCGCCGTGATGGCCAAGCGCGCGGTGGCGGCAGCCAACGCCTGACATCATAAAGCTACTGACAAGGAAAGGGGCCATCGCGGCCCCTTTGTTCGTCTGTGGCGGGCTGTAACTGCCCAGTCCTTGCGGGTTCGCTGCCACGCGCAAATCCGTTGTTTCAGGTAATTCCCGTGCAAGAACAGGCGCATACTTCCCAAGGGACTGCCCAGCCCCATTCTCGCACTTGCACAATCTGATATTGCACGCAATATGTATAGCTTGGCGGAACACGGGGTGGATTCTGCGCGCGGCGGTGTGAGCTGCGCCAAGATCTTGCGTCGTAGAGGATCGGCATGGCCGACATCTCCGCAGCGTCTGTTGCCCTGCCGCGGGCCACAGCCGACAAAGCAGCCAGAGCAAGACTGGCCTATCTCGATGGTTGGCGCGGGCTTTCGATCGCACTGGTGCTGATCGGCCATTTCTTCCCCGTTCCCGGGATCAATCTCGGCGTGCTCGGCGTCGAGTTCTTCTTCGTGCTCTCAGGCCGGCTGATGGGCGAGATACTGTTCATCGAACGCTTTCCGCTGAAAAAATTCTTCAAGCGCCGCTTTTCGCGCATCTATCCCGCGCTGCTGGTGTTCGTGACATCAGCCATGATCGGGCTCTCCGGCACCTTTATCGGCTTCAAATGGAAGGCGGCGCTGACGGCGCTGACATTCACCTACAACTATGCCGGAATTCTCATCACCCGCGCCGGCGCGCTCGACCACATCTGGTCGCTATGCGTGGAAGAGCATGCCTACATCATCCTGGCGCTGATCAGCGTGGTGGTGACCGGGCGGGGTAATGTCGTTCGGCTGCTGGTGACGCTGTCGCTGCTGGCGATGGCCAATGGCGCCATTTCGTACTGGGCACTCGGCATGGATTACGAGCACAGCTATTGGCGCACCGATGTGCATATCGCCTCGATCCTGCTGTCGGCATCGATCTGCCTGCTCAAGCACGATGACCGGCTGCCGGCATTCCTGACGAGCCCCTATGTCAGCCTCGTGTCGGCGGCGGCGGCTATATTGCTGTTCCTCGATCCGGTGCCGACGCCGATCCATTACCTACTGGCGGTGCCGTTGCTGGCGCTTGCCGTCAATACGCTGGACACCAGCAACTGGCATCTTACCGGCCTGCTTTCATCCAGGCCGATGGTGATGATCGGGCTATGGTCGTACTCGCTCTATCTCTGGCAACAGCCCTTCTACAAATTCGTCGCCGAGCAGGGCAGTGCACCGATCCCGATGCTGGCGGCTGTCTTCGCCTGTGCATTATGCAGCTACTATCTGGTCGAGAAGCCCGCGCGGGCCTGGCTGAACCGGAATTGGTGAGGGCTACGGACTCCTAATCTTATGCTGCCGTGGCGATCTGCTTGCCGATCATCAGCCAGCGATGCGTCAGCCCGCAATCTGCCTGAGGTAGTAGCGCACGGTCTTCTTGCCGCCATGGATCACCGCGTCGCCGACCTCGGCGAAGCCAAGCGCGGCATGGAAGGCGTCCGAAGCCGGATTGGGCGGTTCGGCATTCACCTCGCACGTGACGATGCTGTGGCCCGCGCGTGCGACTTCCCCGAACAGATCCTCGTAGAGCCGGCGGGCATGGCCGCGGCCGCGCGCTTGCGCCGCGACGACGACGCGGTCGACATAGACGAAGCGTGGATAGCGCTCGCGGAACCAGAGGAAATTCGGGCTGTCGTAGCGCGCATCCTGGTCGAAGGTCATGATGAAGGCTTCGAGCGCGCCGATGCGCCTGACGTAAAACGCTTCGCCAAGAAGGAAGGACAGCCGTTCGGGCTCGAGCCATGACAGTTCGGCGGCGTGCTCGTTGTTGAGTGCGAGGATGGCCGCTTCGTCCTGAGGCGAGACACGGCTGATCGGCGACGGCCCACTCACGGCTTCGCTCATCATGCTCTGGCCGCCGCAATCGTCGCGGCAACCAGCGCCCCATCGGTGACTGTGGTGCGATACTCGCGGTCGAGATCGGTGCCGCCCATGCCGACTTGCGGGTTGCGGTAGGCCATGGCGCTCGGTACGTCCTTGAGCGCGGCGAAATGCAGTTCCGTCAGCCCGGTTGATGCCAGCACCCCGGCGATGTTTTCGGGGTCCAGCGCGCCGCAGCCGAGGATGATGATGCGGCCGTCGGCCTGGCGGACGAGATCCGCCAACAGGCCGGCGCCTTCCACCGCGGTGTCCCTCTGGCCGCTGGTCAGCACGCGGCCGACCTTGCAGCGGATTAGCGCTTCCAGCGCCTCGGCCGGGTCGCGCGTCATGTCGAAGGCGCGGTGGCAGGTAACGGCGAGCGGACCGGCGGCATCGACCAGCGCGCCCATGCGGGTTTCATCGATGGTGCCGTCGGCATCGAGGCAACCGACAACGACGCCGGCGACGCCGAGGTCACGAAGCGCTGCGACATCGGCGAGCATCGAGCTGTATTCGGCCTCGCTGTAGAGGAAATCGCCGCCGCGCGGCCGCACGATGACATGGAAGGGAATGGTCGCGCTCTCGAGTGCGGCGCGCACCGTGCCGAGGCTGGGCGTGATGCCGCCTTCGACCAGGCTGGCGCAGAGCTCGACCCGGTCGGCGCCGGCGGCCTGCGCAGCCAGCAGTCCATCGATGCCTTCGACGCAGATTTCGATCAGGGGGCGAGCATTTCCGGCCAAGGGGCGATCCTTCATGATTGCAGATGGCCAGCCCTAGCATCGGCTCGGTTCCCGGGGAAGCCGGAACAGCCAGTCGCTGCTTGGGCCAGCCCGGCAACCCTGCCTAGGTCCGTAGCGAGAGATCTATTGTTTCTGCAGCACCGTGTTCTTGGCGCCTCGTTCGGCCTGGTCGATGACCAGCAGCTTGACCGGGGCGTCGCCGATGTTGGTGGCCTGGTGCCATTGGCCGATCATCTCGATGATGAAATCGCCCGTCTTGTAGGTGTTGCTGTTGCCGGTCTCGACATTCGTCACTTTGAGTGTCCCGGCCTCGACATAGGCGTAGCGGGCAAACGGGTGCTTGTGCACCGGCAGAGTGGCGCCGACCGCAATGTCATAGGTTGAAACCAGCACTTGGACATTTTTCTGCGGCAGCACGATCGGCTGGCCGGACGCCGTCTGGCTGCGATCGGCAAGCGGCGTGACGACAACCGGCGGGCTGGTACTGTCCAGCGCCCGAGCGGGGTTTGCAGATAGCGCCGCCGCGAACAGCAGCATCGATGCCAGGATCTTTCGCATGGTTCCTCCAGGTTTTACCGCCACCGCGCGGGCGCGACGCCAAACTTCTATCTCTCGTCAGCTACTGGAGACACAACGTCATCCGCCGGTGCCGTCGTCCATCATCGTATTCGTGAGCGCTTCATAGATGTTGCTGCATACCTGGGACCGCGGACAGTGTTTTACGATGAATACCGGCACGACAGTCAGTGCGGCGGCGATCAGGATTTGCAGGAAGAGAGGAGCAGGCTCGAAGCGTTTGCCAAACAAGGCTCGGCAAGCGAAGTAGAGACTTTGAGCCAGGCATGCCCAGACAAGGACATGCAACAGCGTGCTCGTTGCTCGGGCATAGGGCGTTATGTATCCGTCGGGAAAGCCGACCATGCCAAGGTCGACGAGCCACTGCAGAGCCAGAACGCAGGACAGGCATGCCCACAGAAAGAGCGCCACGCGGGTAACCAAAACTCTGCTGCGATCCACGCTCATGTGCGATCGAAGCACAACTGCGCTCGGTCTTCCAGAGCGGCTGCTGCGTGGCTTGGAGTGTGGCCTATTTCAGAGTGCGCAGCGTGATCGAATAGCGGTGCCCGGCGACCGGCGGAATGCTGTGCTCCCACTCGTGGCGCGCCGGGCCGTCAATGAGATAGACAGATCTCGGCTGAACCTCGATCGTCTTGCGATCCCATTTCGAGCCGTTTTTTCGGCGCAGCCGAAAGCTGCAGGGCGCCAGCAGCGAGACGCCGGCGACGAGATCGAAATGCGGCTTGTCGCGATGCCAACCTATGCCCGCGCCCGGCCGATACTCGTTGATGAGCACTTGCGCGAATTCCGTGGCCTGCCTGCCGGCAAAATCCGCGACCTTGTCGCGAAGCGGCAGCAGGAATTTCGGGATGGGCGGCGCTTCGACGACCTGGCGCCGGTCGTAGTCGTAGCGCCAGCCGAAGCCGGCGACCTGCCGGTTGGCAAGGTGGCCGTGGAAATCGAACGGCTTGAAGGACAGTTCATTGAGGTGACGGACCAGTTCCGCCTCTTCGTCCGTTGTGATCAGGCTAGGCCGGTAAGAAAATCCTTCCGGCAGCGTGTCGGCCGCGCCGAAGAGATCGCCCTGGCTGGCATACGCTGTTGTACTGGATTTCGTCTGTGCCATCTGACGGAGAGATAGGAAGCCTCGCCACCCGGGCAAGATTCGGCGTTGTGGTGCGCCTCCCTGTCGGAACCTCCGCATCGTTGCGGCATTACGCATGTTCGAAGCAGGATTTGGGGCGAAAGATTTGGGGACGAAGCAGGATTTCGACATGCCGTCCACCGCCATCCGCAACACCCATTACGACCCGTCGACGAAAATCCTCTCGGTCTGGTTCGTCCCGAGCGGAGCCCGCTACGACTATGAAGAGGTCGAGCCCGAGACCTATGCGGCGTTCCGGGCCGCCTTCTCGAAAGGGCAATTTTTCAACGAGTTCGTGCGCGACCGCTACCGGTTTCAATTGGTTGAAGAAGGGCGTCCGCGAGCAACCGGGTTCTGAAGGTGCGGTGATCCGTATAAGGTCGCGAACCCCAATTGCTTTTCAAATTGACTTGTTTCAACCTGCTTTGTGGGGACGGACAATGCCGTGGTCGAGATGGCCGTAACATTGGGGGAGGCAGCTTTTGAAATGCATATTGATTATACTCGGCGTGGTAGGTGTCCTGTCCTCCGCTGCGTCTGCAAAAGATAATCGACAACACATCGACCCTGCCTATCAAAAAAACATCAACTATCTGGCCGGGCTGTCCGACGCCCAGTTGAAATTGGTCGTAACATGGTCAGCTAACGTCATCGCCGTTACGACGCGATGCCCGGCGCTGCAGCTGACTCCAGACGGAAAATCCAAAATAACGGCGATATACATCTTGTACGATGTGCAAGATAAACACCTGATACCCAATCCCCCCGAATTCAAGAGAGCCATCAGGTTTTATGAAGGCGCTTACCGCACGGCGGCGCAACGCACTGACAGCTGTCGGGCGGAGAAAGCCAAGGACCCGGGAAGCTACCGGTAAATAGTTGTCGGCATGATCGACTAGCAGTGATTTGGCTCGCCGGAACCCCGGCGAAGCGCGAATTCTCTATAGCCCCTTCGCCAAATCGCCGCGAGAACTCACGGCCCGAAAACGCGACCGGACCGCGCGGACGCGCTTCGCCTTGCTGGTGACGCCCCCACCGTCACTTCGCAACCGAGCCCCCGAGAAAATGGACCTAGAGGCTTCTAGCGCGGGCATCGATTGTCTGGAAAGGCAACGGCGCACTGGCTTGGTTGAATTATCGGCCGCCACCGCGGAAATCGTGCGGACGGAAGCCAAACGGCGACTGCATAGCCGCTCATCAAAGCCCTGTTCAACTCCTCAATTTGTGGTAAGGTGATCATACCAGTTAATAACGTGACGATCGGCGCGGCCGTCGTTTGAATCGGGAGTAGGGATTACATGACGACGATTGCGCTGCTCGGTGCCGGCGGCAAAATGGGTTACCGCCTGTCGACCAATTTTCGCGGATCGCTCTACACGGTACGCCATGTCGAGGTGAGCGAGGCCGGCCGCGAGCGGCTGAAGACCGGACTGGGCTTTGACGCGGTCAGTGCCGATGCGGCGCTGGACGGGGCGGATATCGTCATCCTGGCCGTTCCCGATACGCATATCGGCAAGGTGGCGGCTGATATCGAGAGCAAGCTCGCGCCTGGCACGATGGTGATAGTGCTCGACGCGGCCGCACCCTTCGCCGGCCATCTGCCCAACCGGCCGGACCTGACCTATTTCGTCACCCATCCCTGTCATCCGCCGATCTTCAACGACGAGACCGACATGGCGGCCAAGAAGGATTATTTTGGCGGCGTCAAGGCCAAGCAGCATATGGTCAGCGCGCTGATGCAGGGGCCGGAAGCGGACTACGCCAAGGGCGAGGCGGTCGCAAAAATCATCTGGGCGCCGGTCATGCGCTCGCACCGTGTAACCGTCGAACAGATGGCGCTGCTGGAGCCCGGTCTCTCGGAGACGGTGTGCGCGTCACTGCTTGTCGTCATGAAGGAAGCCGTCGACGAGGTCGTCGCGCGAGGCGTCGACCAACAGGCGGCGCTCGATTTCCTGCTCGGCCACATGAACGTGCTCGGCGCCGTGATTTTCGGCGAGACCAAGGGCGTATTCTCGGATGCCTGCAACAAGGCGATCGAATTCGGCAAGCCGGTGCTGATGCGCGACGACTGGAAGCGGGTGTTCGAGCCCGAAGAGATCGCCGCCAGCATTCGGCGCATTACTTGAGACAGAGCGAGTCGGGCGCTTGCCGGAGCGCCTCCATGGCTCGACACACCCGCCATGCCCAGATGCTTTCGCTCAGTGGGCACATGTCACCTCAATTAGTGATTGACTCATCATACCAGTTGGCTTAGCTGTTGATGGCTTGGGCAAGGATTCGCGAGAAGTACGAAGATTGGGCGAGTGGAGGGACGGCGGGGGAGCAGCGATCGTTTGGGAAGCCGGCACCGGCATTCAGCCTGAACGGATCGGCGGCCCGCGTTGCGCGACGAATTCGAGTGCAGAGGCCTTGATTGATCAAGGCAATTTTTCAAACGGGAGGACATCATGAAACTCACACGCAGAATGACACTTGCGGCTTTTGCCGGCATGCTGGCGCTTGGCACGGCGGCGCCCGCCTATGCGGCCGACCTCATTGCCATCATCACGCCCTCGCACGACAACCCGTTCTTCAAGGCGGAAGCCGTCGGCGCCGAAGCCAAGGCCAAGGAACTCGGCTACGAAGCGCTGGTGCTCGTCCATGACGACGATGCCAACAAGCAGTCCGAATTGATCGACACCGCGATCGGTCGCGGCGCCAAGGCGATCATCCTCGACAATGCCGGCGCCGACGCCACCGTCGCTGCCGTGCAGAAGGCCAAGGACGCGGGCGTGCCGTCGTTCCTGATCGATCGCGAGATCAACGCCACCGGCGTCGCCGTGGCTCAGATCGTCTCCAACAACTACCAGGGCGCCCAGCTCGGCGCGCAGGAGTTCGTCAAGCTGATGGGCGAGAAGGGCAATTTCGTCGAGCTGGTCGGCAAGGAATCCGATACCAATGCCGGCATTCGCTCGAAGGGCTATCATGACGTCATCGACGATTATCCGGATCTGAAGATGGTCGCCCAGCAATCGGCAAACTGGAGCCAGACGGAAGCCTATTCCAAGATGGAATCGATCCTGCAGGCCAACCCGGATATCAAGGGCGTCATCTCCGGCAACGACACGATGGCGATGGGCGCGTATGCGGCGCTGGTCGCGGCAAACCGCAAGGACGTCATCGTCGTCGGCTTCGACGGATCCAACGACGTGCGCGACTCCATCACCGCGGGCGGCATCAAGGCGACCGTGCTGCAGCCGGCCTATGCGCAGGCGCAGATGGCGGTCGAGCAGGCCAACGACTTCATCAAGAACAAGAAGTCGCCGGCCAAGGAAAAGCAGCTGATGGACTGCGTCCTGGTCAATGGTGACAATGCTGCCAAGTTGGAAACGTTTGCGCTGACCAACTGAGCCGGCGTGACATGAACAGCGAGGGGCGACCCAAGGGTCGTCCCTCGTCGGCATTTTCCGTGGGTATTGATCACATGCTCAACAAGCCATCATGCTGAACAACAAGCCGACCTGGCCGATCCTTGCCGTGATACTCGGCATCAGCTTGACCGCCTGCAAGATCCTCCCGACCCCTTCGGGGGGCAGCGGCAATGCCGCCGTCTTCAATCCGGACAAGATGGTCGAGGAGATCTGGGCGGCGAAGGTCGTGCCTTACCTCCAGCAGAAGGCCGGGCCGTTTGCCGAGGTCCACGCTCTGGCGAAAACCGATCCTGCTTCCGCTGGCGCCAAATATGGCAATCCGAAGAAGCAGGCGAATTCGCCATGGACCTTCGCGGTTCGCGTCGAGGGCAAGATCATCGCCGCCAACACGCAGTCGCGGGCAGCGACCATGGATGTCGATGTCGACGGCGACGGCAAGGCCGATGCGCGGGTACAGATCGGACCGGCGATGCGCGGAACCGCGCTGCGCGACAGTCTCGATTTCATCCAGTTCAACGATTTTACCAACCAGATCGACTTCGCCCAGTTCGGCAAGGCGTTCAACGCCTATGCCGTCAAGGCCGTGCTTGCCAAACTGCCGCGTGACGCGCTGGAAGGCCGGACCGCCAAGGTCCTCGGCGCCTATACGCTCGAAAACGGCCAGGACCTGCCGCTGGTGACGCCGGCGGAGGCAGAAATCGGGCCGAAGCCATGAGCGCTGCGGTTGCTCACGATGTCGTCTTGAAGCTGGAAGACGTCTCGAAGGTCTATTCCGGCACCGTCGCGGTCAAGCGCGCGAATTTCGAGGTGCGCAAGGGCGCCGTCAATGTGCTGGTCGGCGAAAACGGCGCCGGCAAATCGACGCTGATGAAGATCATCGCCGGCGTCGAACAGCCGACGCTCGGCCGGATCCTCCTGGAAGGGGAGGAGGTCTCCTTCTCGTCATCGGGCGACGCGGTGAACCGCGGCATCGGCATGGTGTTCCAGGAGCTGAACCTGTTTGGCAATATGACCGTCGCCGAGAACATCTTCGCCACGCGCGAGATCACCAACCGGTTCCGCAAGATCGACCGCAAGGAGCAGGAGCGTCGCGCGGCGCAATTTCTCGAACGCCTGCAGGCCGGGATAAGGCCCGACATGCTGGTCGAGGATCTGCGCATCGGCCAGCAGCAGCTGGTCGAGATCGCCAAGGCGGTTTCGCTCGATGCGCGCATCCTGATCATGGACGAGCCGACCTCGGCGCTCAGTGCGGCGGAAGTCGAGATCCTGTTCAAGGTGATCGCCGACCTCAAGGCGCGCGGCGTGGCGATCGTCTACATCTCGCACCGGCTGGAAGAACTGATCCGCATCGGCGACTACATCACCGTGCTGCGCGATGGGCACATCACCGGCCAGGAGGAGATGAAGAACGTCGACACCCGGTGGATCGTGCGGCAGATGATCGGCTCCGACGCCAAGGATTTCGCCAAGGCCGACGGCCATGTTCCTGGCGAAGAGATATTCCGCGCCGAGGACATCTGCCTGCCGCGCGCGACCGGCGGGCTGGCGGTCGATCACGTCTCGCTGTCGCTGCGCGCCGGCGAGATCCTCGGCATATACGGCCTGATGGGCGCCGGGCGGAGCGAGCTGTTCGACTGCATCATGGGCCGCCATGGCCAGGCGACCGGCGCGATCTTCATCGCCGGCAAAAAGGTCAAGGAGCGCGACACGACGCGGCGTATCCGGCGCGGGCTGGCGCTGATCCCCGAAGACCGCCAACGCGAAGGGCTAGTCTCGATCCTGTCCGTCGCGAGCAATCTGACACTGGCCAGCCTGTCGCGTTTTGTCCGCCTGTTTCACATTCGCGGCGGCCACGAGAAGCAGGCGGTGACGCAGATGGTGCGGGAACTGGCGATCAAGGTCGCCGACCCGGCGCAGGAGGTCTCATCGCTGTCGGGCGGCAACCAGCAAAAGGTGGTGATCGGAAAGGCGCTGCTCACCGGGCCGAAGGTGCTGCTGATGGACGAGCCGAGCCGTGGCATCGATGTCGGCGCCAAGGCCGACGTCTTCCGCACCATGCGCAAACTGTCGCGAGACGGGCTCGGCATTCTGTTCGCCACCTCGGATCTCGATGAGGTGATGGCGCTGTCCGATCGCATCGCGGTGATGAGCAATGGAAAACTGACGGGCATGTTCGATCGCGCCGAGGCGACGGAGGCAGCCCTTGTCGCCGCCTCGGCACTTGGCCACGGACCGGCCCCGCACACGGAGAACCCATGACTGACATCCCGGCCAAGGCGGCTGTCTCCTCCGTTTCGAGCGGCTCGCTGCTGCTGACGCTGATGAAGGCGAGGACCTTCATCGCGCTGATCGCCGTCTTGATCTTCTTCTCGATCGCGGCGCCGAATTTCCTGTCGACAGCCAATCTGATCCTGATGTCGAAACATGTGGCGCTGAACGCCTTCCTCGCCATGGGCATGACCTTCGTCATCATCACCGGCGGCATCGATCTCTCAGTCGGCTCGATCGTCGGCCTGTGCGGCATGGTCGCCGGCTACCTCGTGCTCAACGGCATCGACCTGCAATTCGGCTACACCGTCTATTTCAACGTCGTCGAGATCGCGCTGATCACGCTGGCGGTCGGCATATTGATCGGCGCCGTCAACGGACTGCTGATCACCAGGCTGAACGTCGCGCCGTTCATCGCCACGCTCGGCGTGCTCTATGTCGCGCGCGGCCTGGCGTTGCTGTCGTCGGACGGCCGCACCTTCCCCAACCTCGTCGGCAAGCCGGAGCTTGGCACCACCGGGTTTGGTTTCCTCGGCGCCGGGCGGCTGCTCGGCCTGCCGGTGGCGATCTGGATACTGATCGTCGTTGCGCTGGCGGCGGCCTACCTCGCCAAATACACCCCGCTCGGCCGCCACATCTTCGCCGTCGGCGGCAATGAACGGGCGTCGCGAATTTCGGGCGTTCGTGTCAACATGGTGAAAATGTTCGTCTACATGTTCTCCGGCTTCTGCGCGGCGATCGTCGGCCTGATCATCTCGTCCGAACTGATGGCCTCGCACCCGGCAACAGGCGAAAGTTTCGAGCTCAACGCCATTGCGGCGGCGGTGCTCGGCGGCACCTCGATGTCGGGTGGGCGCGGCACGATCGGCGGCACCATTGTCGGCGCCTTCGTCATCGGCATTCTTTCGGACGGGTTGGTGATGATGGGCGTGAGTTCCTTCTGGCAGATGGTGATCAAGGGCCTTGTCATCATCGTCGCCGTCGTCGTCGACCAAGCGCAGCGCCGGCTGCAGAGCCGGGTGACGCTGATGCAGATGGCAAAGGCAGGCTGAGCATGGCGGAGTTGCGGGGAGGGCTCATCGGCTGCGGCTTCTTTGCCATCAACCAGATGCATGCCTGGCGCGACATTGAAGGCGCCGCGATGGTCGCCATTTGCGACCGCGACCCGGAGCGGCTGCGCATCATCGGCGACCAGTTCGGCATTGCGAAGCGCTACACCGACGCGGCAGAGATGTTTGCAAGCGAAAGCCTCGACTTCGTCGATATCGCCACCACCGTTCCCAGCCATCGTCCGCTGGTCGAGATGGCGGCGCTGCACCGTGTGCCGGTGATTTGCCAAAAGCCGTTCGCGCCGACGCTTGCCGACGCCAAGGCGATGGTGAGGGCCTGCGTGGAAGCCGGCGTACCGCTGATGGTGCATGAGAATTTTCGCTGGCAGTCGGCGATCCAGGCGGTGCGTGCCGTGCTCGACAGCGGCGAGATCGGCACGCCGTTCTTCGGGCGCATCTCCTTCCGCTCTGCCTATGACGTGTTTTCCGGCCAGCCCTATCTCGCCAAGGGAAAGCGCTTCATCATCGAGGACCTCGGTATCCACAGTCTCGACATCGCCCGTTTTCTACTGGGCGACGTGTCGACGATCACGACGCGAACCGCGCGCATCAACCCCGGCATCGCGGGCGAAGATGTCGCGACGATGCTGATGGACCACAAGAGCGGGGCGACGTCAGTGGTCGACTGTAGCTACGCGACGAAGCTCGCCACCGAACCGTTTCCCGAAACGCTGATCGAGATCGACGGCAGCGACGGCACGATCCGCTTGGCGCAGGGATATCGGCTCACCGTCACCGGCAGGAGCGGCACGAAGATCACCGACGTTTCGCCGCCCGTACTCGCCTGGGCATCGCGCCCATGGCACAACATCCAGGAGAGCGTCGTCGCCATCCAGCAGCACTGGGTCGACTGCCTGGCAAAGGGAACCGAGCCGGCGACCTCGGGCGCCGACAACCTCAAGACATTCGCGCTGGTCGAGGCGGCCTATCTGGGCGCCGCGAGCCACGAACCTGTCCACCTGGATGGCTTGCTGACATGACAGCCGACGCCTTCCTCCTCTACGGTACGCATGCCGTCGAGGCGGAGCCGGTCAGGCTGAATGCCGGTCTGCTCAGCGCCGACTTTGTCAACGGCAACCTGCGCACCATCCGTTACGGTGGCATCGAAGTGTTGCGCGCCATCGCCTACATCGTGCGCGACCGCGACTGGGGCACCTATGAACCGGCGCTGACGGACCTTGCCGTCGATCAGGACGCCGACAGCTTCTCCGTCAGCTACTCCGCAACTTGCTTAGCGCCGGGCGGAAGCCGGCTCGACTTTCGCGCTACGATCAAGGGCTCCGCCAACGGTCACCTAGTGTTCGACGTCAGCGCGGTCCCTGAAAGCGATTTCGAGACCAATCGCTGCGGTTTTTGCGTCCTGCATCCGATCGCCGGCCTCGCCGGCAGCCCGGTCACGGTCGAGCATACCGACGGCAGCGTGGTGGCGACGAAACTGCCACTGCTGATCGATCCCTGGCAGCCTTTCAAGGATTTGCGCGCGATCACCCATGAGGTCCGGCCGGGCATCACTGCCGAATGCCGGATGGAGGGCGACACTTTGGAGATGGAGGACCAGCGTAACTGGTCGGACGCGTCATACAAGACCTATGTGCGGCCGCTGGCGCTGCCATGGCCCTATGTGCTGCCGGCCGGCCAAACTGTAAGCCAGACGGTCAGCCTGCGCATCACCGGCGAGGGGAAGATGCCGGCTGGCGCAGCAAGCGCCGAACCGGTCCGTGTCGAGCTCGGTGAGGCCGGGCAGAGGTTGCCGGATCTCGGCGTGATCATCTACCCGGATGAGGTCGAAGCAGCGCTCGCAAACCTTTCGACATTGACTGAGCTCGGCCCGCAGCAACTTGTCTTCCACTACGATCCGACGCGCGGCCACGGTCTCGAAGCATTGCGGTCTTATGCAAGGCTCACTGCTGCCTATCCAGTCGGCACCACACTCGAATGCGTCGTTGCCTGCGCGGGCGATCTCGACGCTGAACTTTCAGCCGTCGCGAACCTGGTGCGGCAGGCCGGACTAAAACTCTCGGCCATTGCCGTCTCGCCTTCGGTCGACCGGCAGTCGACGCCGCCGGGCAGCGCGTGGCCGGACTGTCCGCCGCTGGAAGACGTCTATGCCGCTGCCCGTCGCGCCTTTCCGGGTATCAAGCTTGGCGGCGGCATGTTCAGCTATTTCACCGAGCTCAACCGCAAGCGCGTGCCGGCGGGCCTGCTCGATTTCATCACTCACTGCACGTGCCCGATCGTGCACGCCGCCGACGATCTCAGCGTCATGCAGTCGCTGGAGGCGCTGCCCTTCATCACCGCGTCGGCGCGGGCAATCTTCGGGGCAAAGCCTTACCGCATCGGTCCGTCGACGATCGCCATGCGCCAGAACCCCTACGGGGGCGCGACCAAACCCAATCCCGAGGGACAGCGCATCGCCATGGCCGATCGCGACCCTCGCCATGCCGGCCTCTTCGCAGCCGCATGGGCGATCGGCTATGCCGCGCGTGTCGCGTCGGCCGGGCTGGAACTGCTCACGCTCTCCGGCTTCGCCGGACCGTTCGGCGTGCTCGCAGCGTCCGGCGAACCCGTCGCCGAAGGCGCACCCCGGCCGATCTTCGATGCCATCAAGGGTCTTTGCGAAATGGCCGGCCTTGCGTATGTGGCGGCAAGGACGAGCGATCAGACGAAGGTGCTGGCGCTGGCCGGCCGCTCCGCTTCGGGCAAGACCGTGGCGTGGCTGGCGAACCTGACGGCGGACGACGTGACGGTCGACATCTCAGCGTTTGGCCGAGGCCAACTGGTGATGACCCCTTACGCGATCACGCGGATCGGCTGAAATCAGTTGCCGGAGTTCATCACATAAAGCGCGCGCGAGCGCTCGAGGTGCTTGATCATCGCCTTCTCGGCGCCGTCGGCATCCTTCTTCTCAATGCGGCCGATGATCTCTTCATGCTCGGTCAGCGTGAACTGTTCCTTGCCGGTCCAGATCAGCATTTCGGTGTGATATTCCTTCAGCCAACCGAGCATCGCCTCGCTGACGGCGATATAGATCGGGTTGCCTGAAATGGCCGCGATCTGGGTGTGAAACTTCATGTCGGCTGAAATGAAAGCCTCGGAATCGCCACGAAAGCCACGCTGTTCGGCAATTGTGGCCCGCAGCTGCTCAACGTCCTCGGCAGTGGCGTTTTCGGCGGCTTCCCTGACCATACCGCGCTCGAAGAAGATGCGCGCCGTTTTCAGGTGTTCCAACGTGTCCTTCGACGACGACAGGATGATCTTGGCTGCGCCATCGACCTGCTTGATGATCGACTTGGCGGTCAGCTGCAGCACCTTGGCGCGTTCCCCATGCGAGATCGCGACGAGGCCCATATTGCTCAGCGCCTGCATCGCCTCGCGGATCGCGGGACGGCCGACCTCGAAGCGCTCCATCAACTCGCGCTCCGACGGCATGTCGTCGCCCGGCGTCAATTCTCCGCTGGTGATCAGGCGCTTCAGCCGCAAAAACACTTCGTCGGAAAGTTTGCGCCGGACGATCGGCTCCGAACGGTTCATCGTCGCGAATCACTCCCTTGACCTGTGTCTATCTAGCACTGCCGCAGCTGTTCCCGGAATGGCTGTCGCCCCGATCGCCCATAGCCGCCAGACAGGATATTGCTTGCAAAGCTTATGTACTCATTATACCAGATTCCGACGATCTAGGAACTCTTTTCGAACCCCCTGCGGCCTCAGACAACGAACCATGATCACGCTCACCTACCGCATCGAGACATCAGGCAGCATCGAGACGCTGGCAGCCAAGATCGCCAGCGACCAGTCGACTGGAACCTTCGTCGCGCTGCCCGGCGAGACCGAGGAACTGAAAGCCCGGGTGGCCGCGCGTGTCCTGGCCATTCGGCACCTGCCGGACGCACTTCGCCCCTCCATTCCCGAGGCCGGCAACGGGCCGTTCAAGCGCGCGGATGTCGACATCGCCTTTCCATTCGATGCCATCGGCCACGACCTGTCGGCTCTGATGACCATTGCCATCGGCGGCGCCTATTCGATCAAGGGCCTAACCGGCATTCGCGTTGTCGACATGAAGCTGCCGGAGCAATTCCGCGGCGCGCATCCAGGTCCGCAATTCGGCGTCGCCGGCAGCCGCAGGCTGACAGGTGTCACGGATCGGCCGATCATCGGCACCATCGTCAAGCCGGCGCTGGGGCTGCGGCCCCCCGAGACCGCCGCGATGGTGGGCGAGCTGATCGCCGCCGGTGTCGATTTCATCAAGGACGATGAGAAGCTGATGAGCCCAGCCTATTCGCCGCTGGCGGAGCGGGTAAAGGCAATCATGCCGCTGATCCTCGACCACGAGCAGAGGACCGGCAAGAAGGTGATGTATGCCTTCGGCATCTCGCATGCCGACCCGGACGAGATGATGCGCAAACACGATCTGGTGGCCAAGGCCGGCGGCAATTGCGCGGTGGTCAACATCAACTCCGTCGGTTTCGGTGGCCTGGCCTTCTTGAGAAAACGCTCCAGCCTGGTGCTTCACGCTCATCGCAACGGCTGGGACATCCTCACCCGCCATCCCGGCCTCGGCATGGACTTCAAGGTCTGGCAACAGTTCTGGCGGCTGCTCGGCGTCGACCAGTTCCAGATCAACGGCATCCAATCGAAATACTGGGAGCCGGACGCGTCTTTCGTCGAGTCCTTCAAGGCGGTGACGACGCCGATTTTTGCGCCTGAGGATTGCGCCTTGCCTGTGGCGGGCTCCGGCCAATGGGGCGGGCAGGCGCCCGAGACCTATGAACGGACCGGCCGGACGGTCGATCTGCTCTATCTGTGCGGCGGCGGCATCGTCAGCCATCCGGATGGACCGGGCGCCGGGGTGCGTGCCGTGCAGCAAGCCTGGCAGGCGGCGGTCGACGGCATTCCGCTGGCGGATTTCGCCTTGAGCCATCCGGAGCTGGCGCGGTCGATCGAAAAATTCGGCGACGGCAAAGCGGCCTGAAGCAATGCAAGACCTGCTTCTCAGCTATTATGGCGACGACCTCACCGGCTCGACCGACGCCATGGAAGCGCTCGAACTCGGCGGCGTGCCGACCGTGCTGTTCATGCGCCAGCCGGACGCGGCCATGCTTGCGCAGTTCAGCCACTGCCGCGCCATTGGATTGGCCGGCACCAGCCGCAGCGAGACGCCACAATGGATGGACACGCATCTGAGCGATGCCTTCGCTTGGCTGAAGACGCTGAATGCCGCGATCTATCACTACAAGGTCTGCTCGACCTTCGATTCCAGTCCGACGATCGGCAGCATCGGTCGCGCCATCGAGATCGGCCGCTCGGTTTTCGCTCAGGACAGCGTGCCGCTGCTGGTTGGGGCGCCGCAGCTCAAGCGTTACACCGCCTTTGGACATCTGTTCGCCGCCTATCGTGACAAGTATTTCCGCATCGACCGCCATCCGGTGATGAGCCGCCACCCGACGACGCCGATGGATGAATCCGACCTGCTGATCCATCTGTCGCGGCAGACGGAGCTCACGTCGGGGCTGGTCGATCTCGCGACGTTGCAGTCGGCGTCGCGCTCGAAAGCGTTCGACCGCTTGCTCGCCGAGGGCACCGACATCGTACTTGTCGATGTCGACAGCCGCGAGACGCAGGCGCTTGCCGGCAAGGAGATATGGCGCGCCCGCAAGCCGGGCGGTTCGTTCGTCGTCGGCTCGTCCGGGATCGAATATGCGCTGCTGGCCGAATGGGTGTCGAACGGGACCGTCAGAGCTGAACCAAAATTTTCACCGCCGGGTGCTGCCGACCGGATCGCGGTCGTCTCGGGCAGTTGTTCGCCGACGACCGAACGACAGATCCGGCACGCTTTGACCGACGGCTTCGATGGCATCGAGGTCGATCCCGTCGAACTAATCTCCGAAGCTTCCGGAGATGCGATCGCACGCGCGACGGCAGCCGGTCGCGCCAGCCTGGAAGGCGGACGCAGCGTCGTTCTCTACACGGCCCTTGGACCCGCGGCCGACAGGGGGGGCGAAATCGACCGCCAGGAAGGCGCCCGCCACAAGCTCGGGCGGGGCCTCGGCGAACTGCTTCGCGCGCTGACGATCGAGCAGAAGTTGCAGCGCGTGGTCATAGCCGGAGGCGACACGTCGAGCCACGCTCTCGGCCAGATGGGCGTCGGTGCGCTGACGGTGCGGATGCCGCTGCCGGCGTCGCCGGGCTCGCCGCTTTGCGTCGCTCACTCGCGTATTGAGGCGATCGATGGGCTGGAGGTGGCGCTCAAGGGCGGGCAGGTCGGAACCGACCGCTATTTCAGCGCCATCCGCGACGGCCTTAGCAGCTGAGAACGCGTCGCTCCGGCAACCGCGAGATCCATCCGTGGCCGTGGCGCCGAAGCCTTTTTGTCCCGTATGTTGACGTTAAATTCACATGAAGATATGAGTTCTTTGTTGCGGCGAGGTGCTTTTGCCGTTTGTCCCCCTTGCTCAATCGGGGTTGTCGCCATGTGTTTCGCCCTTGCATCAGACTGCAGGATCGCCCTGTAGCAGTCGCCAGTTGCTGAAAGAGGCGGTGATCATGCCCAGCCTGCTCGGAATCGATAACGGCCTCACGGTCACCAAGGCGGTCATCTTCGATCCCGACGGCACGCAATTGTCCGTGGCGCGTCGCCGGGTGCCGCAATCGATGCCCCACGCGCGCTGGGTGGAGCGCGACATGTCAGGCCTGTGGCAAGCAACAGCCGACGCCATCAAGGAGGCGATCGCGCTCTCCGGCAGGCCGGCGGAAGACATCAAGGCGGTGGCGGCGACCGCGCATGGCGATGGTCTCTATCTGCTCGATCATGATCGTCAGCCTTTGGGACCAGGCATCCTGTCGCTCGACAGCCGCGCCGGCGACATTGTCGAAAGGTGGTCCGCCGGTACCGTTTTCACCGATGCGCTGGCGACGACAGGCCAGACGCCGCATGTTTCGGCGCCGTCGGCGCTGCTGGCGTGGCTTAAGCAGAACGATCCTGATCGCTATGGCCGCATCGGCCATGTGCTGGCCTGCAAGGACTGGCTGCGCTTTTGCCTGACCGGCACGATCGGGACCGACCGCACGGAGGCCAGCACTTCATTCACGGATTTTCGCACGCAAGCCTATGCGCCTGAAGCGCTGCGCATCTTCGGGTTGGAGGATCTGTTCAATGCGCTGCCGCCGGTGGCGCATTCCGCTGACATCGCCGGTCAAGTCACAGCCGATGCCGCCGAAAGGACCGGCCTTCGCAGGGGAACACCGGTCGCCTGCGGCCTGCACGACGTGGCCGCCTCGGCGCTTGGCATGGGCGGCCATGAAGACGGCGTGCTCGCCATCGTCGCCGGCACGTATTCCATCAACGAAGTCGTCTCTTCGCAACCGCGCGTCGACCGACGTTGGTTCTGCCGCAACGCCATCGATGCGGGGCGTTGGAACAACATGTCGATCTCGCCGGCCTCGACCGCGAACTACGACTGGTTTCTCGACACTTTCTGTCGCTTGGAGCAAGACAGGACAAACGCGGATGGCGGCTCGCTCCACGAATTGCTGGCGGGAGAGATCGACGCGGCGTTGAAGAAGCCTTCGACCATCCTGTTTCATCCCTATCTGTTCGGCTCTCCCTATGGCGATTTGGCCAGCGGCAGCTTTGTCGGCCTGCATGGCTGGCACAATCGCGGCGACATGCTGAAGGCGGTTCTGGAAGGCATCGCCTTCAATCACCGCACCCATGTCGAGGCTTTGCGCGACGGCTTTGCCGTCAGCGAGATCCGCCTGACCGGCGGCGGTTCGCGCAATCCTGCTTTCGTCCAGATGTTTGCCAACGTGCTGAACGCCCCGGTCACCGTCACCTCGACGGATGAGACCGCGGCCCTCGGTGCCGCGCTTTGCGCAGGTGCTGCGGTCGGCTTGTTCAAGACGCCGCAAGAGGGCGCCAGGCAGGTCGGCATGACGGAGCGGACGTACCAAACCGTGCCCGCCTCCAGTGCTGTGTTCAATGAGCGGTTTTCGCTCTACTGCCGCATAGCCGAGCAGCTGAAGTCGCATTGGCCTGATATCGAAAGGCTGGCGGGGGTAAACGCATGATCAAGGCCGACGAACGACGCGAAGAGATCGCCGATTATGTGATCAAGCTCGGCCAGGTGCGCATCGATGATCTGGTCGAGCATTTCGGCGTGTCGCGCATGACCATCCACCGGCATATCGACCGGCTGGCGCAGCAGGGCGTGCTGCGCAAGCTGCACGGTGCGGTGACGGTCCAGCCTTCCGGCCTCTACGAGAGCGCTTTCCGCTACCGGGTGACCGTCAATCGAGCCGAGAAGGATGCACTGGCGCGGGCGGCACTGGATTATATCGAGGCCGGCCAGGTGGTGATGCTGGACGATTCATCGACGGCAAACGCGGTCGCGACGCTGCTGCTCGACGTCAAGCCGCTGACCGTCATTTCCAACAGCGTCTCGACGGCGGGCCAATTGATCAATGTGGACGATATCGATTTCATCTGCCTCGGCGGCCAGTATCACGGCACCTACAATGCCTATATCGGCATCGTCTGCGAGAACGCCGTGGCGCAGTTGCGCGCCAATGTGCTGATCTGTTCGGCTTCGGCCGTCACCGGAACCACGGCTTTCATCCAGGATCCGAATGTCGTGCGGGTCAAGCAGGCGATGATGACCGCCTCCGTGAAGCGCATCCTTTTGGTCGACCACGCAAAATTCGACCGGATCGCGCTGCATGTCTTCGACGATCTGACCAGTTTCGACGCCGTGCTGGTGACCGAGGGCCTGGGCGATGCGCAGGCGCAGAGCCTCGAACGGGCGGGGGTGAAGTTGCGCATCGTCAAGACGAAGGCGCCATGAACCCAGCAGATGGAGCCGGGGCGGACAATCCCGCCGGGCGTCTCGCCGCGATGGCCGGGACCGGCGAAGTCGACGTCGTCATTCTTGGCGCCGGCATCAACGGGGCTGGGCTGTTTCGCGATCTGTGCGCGCAAGGTGTCAGCTGCCTGATCGTCGAAAAGGCGGATTTCGGCTCGGGCACCAGTGCCGCGCCGTCGAGGCTCATCCACGGCGGCTTGAAATATCTCGAGACCGGCGAGTTCGGGCTGGTGGCGCAGTCGACGCTCGAACGCAATCTGCTTCTTCAAAACGCGCCGCACTATGTCAGCCCGCTGCCGACCGTCATCCCGATCTTATCGTGGAGCAAGGGCATGCTCGCGGCGTTGCGAACGCTGTTCGGCTCGACCAGCGCGCCGCGCAGCCGCGGCGCCATACTGATCAAGATCGGCTTGATGATCTACGATTTCTACGGTTCACGAAACCAGGTCATGCCGCGCCACCGCATGGTCGGGCGGCGGCAGGCGCTTGTTGAGATGCCGGCGCTCAATCCGGCGATCGTCGCCACCGGCACCTACTACGACGCCAAGATAAGTCACCCGGAAAGGCTGGTGCTGGAACTGATCCTCGACGGCTTGCAGGCTCACGCGGCGTCTGCCGGTGCCAACTACACGACACTGGCGGCTTCAGCCAATGGCGTGCTCACATTCCAGCCGGAAAACGGCGCGGCCTTTTCGGTGCGGCCGAAGCTGGTGGTGAACGCCGCCGGTCCGTGGATCGACGACGTCAACGCGCTGCTTGGTGCTCCATCGAAGATGATCGGCGGCACCAAGGGCTCGCATATCCTGTTAAGGCATGACGAACTGGTCAAAAGCCTCGCCGGGCGCATGCTCTATTTCGAGGCCGATGACGGCCGCATCTGCCTGGTCTACGACTATCTCGGCCTGGCGCTGGTCGGCTCGACCGACATCAAGGCCGACAATCCGGACGCGGTCCGCTGCGAACCCGAAGAAGTCGACTATCTGCTCGACAGCGTGCGAACGCTGCTGCCGGGCATGGCGTTCGAGCGCGACCAGATCGTCTACGCCTATAGCGGCATCCGGCCGCTGCCGACGTCCGAGGCGTCGACACCAGGGCTGATCAGCCGCGATCATTCAGCGCCGGTCGCCGAGCCGGACGGCAACAGGCCCTTTGCAGTCATTTCGCTGGTCGGCGGCAAATGGACGACGTTCCGCGGCTTTGCCGAGGAAGTCGCTGACACGGTACTCAAGCGCCTGCAGCGCAGCCGCAAGGTGACGACGCGAGCCATGCCGATCGGCGGCGGGAGGAATTTTCCGGCCAATGCCGCCGCGCGCGCGGACTGGCTGGCTAAGGCACAGCAGGCAACAGGCGCCGGGGAAAGGCGCCTTGACCAATTGCTGTCGCGCTACGGGACCAGAGCCGTTGAGATCGCCAGGCACGGGTCGGATGATGAGGGTCGTCGTCTGCCGGACTCGGACGGCTACGGCAAGGCGGAAATCGACTACATCGCGCGCAACGAGTTCGTCGAACATCTGGCCGATGTCGTTATGCGCCGCAGCACGTTGGCGATAGGCGGCTCGCTGACGAGCCGCGACCTGCAGGAGATTGCCGCGATCGCGGGGCGGGCGTTGGGGTGGAGCACCGAGCGCCTCACGCGGGAGGTCGAAGCCGCTGTTGTCGAGCTCGAAGGCAGGAACCTGATGCGGCTGGACTGATCGCTTGATCGCCGACGCCTAGCTTTTCCTGAGGCAATCCGATCGATTTGCCCTTGTTGCGCCCTGTGCATCAACCTTCCCATTTTGCACCCGGATTGGGATTTGCCGGCGCCTACGGGCTCATGCCGTCACTGGATACGGTAACACAAATTGACGTTAAATTAACACTACCGTATGGTCATATTGTATGCTTACCTTCTAATAGGCTCGCGTTGGCTGCCGAACGTCGGCTGAGGCAACCATCTGCGGAGGGATTGACAGCGGTGCAAAGGTATGAAAATTTTTGCACACAAAGATAATATTATCACCCTGGGGAGGGGATGGCTTGAATTCCGGCGGAAGCGCAAACCGCGACCATGAATCCAGCCTCGCCACGCGCGCGGCCTGGCTGCACTATGCCGGTGGTCTGACCCAGGCCCAGGTGGCCAAGCGGCTTGGCCTGACCAGCCTCAAGGCGCATAGGCTGATCACCAAGGCCAACCAGGAAGGTCTGGTCAGGGTCTTCATCGACGGCGACGTCGCCGAATGCGTCGACCTGGAACAGCGCCTGATCGCCGCCTATGGGCTCCACTATTGCGAGGTGGTTCCCGATCTCGATCAGGACGAACTGCCGCTCAAGGGGCTGGGCATTGCCGGCGCCCAGTTCCTGAAGCGCGAAATCGATCGCGGCGAAGACATGCTGATCGGCGTCGGCCATGGCCGCACGCTTGCCGCCAGCGTCGAATATCTGACGCGCGCAACTGCTGCTCACATCCGTTTCGTCTCGCTGCTTGGCGGCGTGACGCGCAAATTCGCCGCCAACCCGCACGACGTCATGCATCGCCTGGCAGAGCGGACCGGCGCGCAGGCTTTCGTCATGCCGGTGCCTTTTGTCGCCAATACCGCCGAGGACCGCGAAGTGCTGCTTGGCCAGCGCGGCATCAGCGATGTGTTCGCTCTCGCCAGCCGGTCCGACCTGATGTTCGTCGGAATAGGCACGGCCGAGCGGGAGGCGTCGCTGGTCGCCACCGGCATGATCGAGCCTTCCGAAATCGACGAGGTCAAGCGTGACGGCGGCGTTGGTGAATTGCTGGCGCATTTCTTCGACGACAAGGGGCGTCCGGTCGAAACGGCGCTGTCGGAAAGAATACTGGCGCTTCCGCGCGATCAGTTGAAGGGCCGCAGGATCGTTGCCGTCGCCGGCGGCAAGGTGAAGGTGCGCGCCATCAAGGCAGTACTCGAAAGCCGTTATCTCAGCGGCCTGATCACCGACGAATGCACGGCCCGCGCGCTGGTCGAGCTCGACGATGCAGCCGGGACCGCGAAGCGCTGCGTGAACGGAGGAACTTCGAATGCGTGACAACGGACAATCCGCACCGCTGGTGGTTGCATCATGAGCGCGAAGGCCACCGCCCGGCAAGCTTCGCCCGGCCTGCGCCGGGTGCTTGCCGGCGCTGCGTTTGTGGTTCTGCTCGGCGCCATGGCGCTCGACACCAAGGTGATCAAGATCGGCTCTGCCGGCGATGTTCGCAACGCGGTGTTTTCGGCCGCCGACTACGGCAAGTCTGAATTTCCCAAGGTGCAGGCCGATGTCGAAGCGCGTGCCGCCGACGCCGCGACGGTGGCGGCGGCGATCGCCAAGGACAGGGCGACGGCCGAAAAGGAATATGGCGTGCCGGCGGGAGTCGGACCGGTCATCTCGGTCAAGTTCACCGGCGTCGTCGGCGAGGGAAAATCGGGCATCTACAAGGTCGCCGTCGACGGTTTGCCGGACACGTTGACCGTCCGCGTACAGACTGGGCCGGCGATCAACGGCACCGAGCTTCGCGACGCCACCGGCAAGATCACCTTTGGTCAGTTCACCAACCAGATCGAGTATCAGGACGCCGGCTCGGCGCTGAACAACGAGATGAAGAAGGAGGTGCTGGCGAAAGTCGATACCAGTGCCTTGACCGGCAAGACAATAGCGGTGGTCGGCGTCTTCAAGCTGGTCAATCCGAAGAGCTGGCTGGTCACACCGGTGAGGCTGGACGTCAAATGACAATGACTGCCGGCACAGAACCCGCGACTGGCGATGCCGTGCTTTCGGCGCGCAATGTCGTCATGTCGTATGGCGGCGTCCACGCGCTCAAGGGCGTCAACTTCGACATCCATCGCGGCAAGGTCACCACCCTGTTCGGAGAGAATGGCGCCGGCAAATCGACGCTGATGAAGATCCTGTCCGGCGTGGTGACGCCGACATCCGGCGACATCGTGCTCGACGGCAATCTCGTCAGCTTTGCCTCGTCTTCGGACGCGCGCGATCGCGGCATTTCGATCATCCACCAGGAGCTCAGCCTGGCGCCGAATCTGAGCGTTCGCGACAACATCTTCATGGGCCGCGAACTGCGCACCAGAACCGGCCTCGACTTCGCCGAGGAGGCGCGCCAGGCGCGGGCGCTGATGGCCGACCTCGAAGAAGACATCAATCCGATGACCCTGGTCGAGGACCTGCGCCTGGGGCAGCAACAGATCGTCGAGATCGCACGCGCGCTGTCGGTCGATTCCCGCATCCTGATCATGGACGAGCCGACCTCCGCACTCAGTGCGACCGAGGTGGAGGTGCTGTTCAAGGTGATCCGCGATCTGACCAGCCGCGGTGTCTCCATCGTCTACATCTCGCATCACCTCGAAGAGGCGCTGCAGATCACCGACTACGCCGTCGTGCTGCGTGACGGGGCGATCACGGCAACGGCCGAGGCCAAGGACATCGACCTCGAATGGATCGTCCGCAACATGGTGGGCGAGAATTTCGATCTCGGCTCGCCGCCGACCGGCCACGAGTTCGGCGCGGTGGCGCTGTCGATCGAGGATGTCAGCGTCACCGACGCTTCGGGTTCAGGCTACGTCGTCGATCATCTGTCGCTGGATGTCAAAGCGGGCGAGATCGTCTGCATCTATGGGCTGATGGGCGCGGGCCGCACGGAATTGCTGGAGGCCGTCGCCGGCCGTGTGCCCATGGCGGGCGGGCGGGCGCTGCTGGAGGGTGAGGACGTCTCGGGGCTGACCATTGCCCAGCGCATCGCCCGAGGTCTGGTTCTGGTCCCCGAGGATCGCCAGCGCGATGGCCTGGTTCAGACCATGACCGTCGGCCGCAACCTGTCGCTTGCCAGCATCGAGGCATTCGCCAAGGGGCTCTTCCTCTCCCGGCAGAGGGAGCGCGCACTGATCGACGATTCGATCCGCAAGGTGACCATCAAGACCGCGGGCGGCAACGCCATGATCGGATCGCTGTCGGGCGGCAACCAGCAGAAGGTCGTCATCGGCAAGATGCTGACGACGAATCCCAAGGTCATCCTTCTCGACGAGCCGAGCCGCGGCATCGACGTCGGCGCGAAGGCCGAAGTCTTTCGCTTGCTCAGCGAGCGTGCCGCGCAAGGCCTGGCGGTCGTCTTCTCGACCTCGGAGGTCAATGAGTGCCTCAGCATCGCCCACCGCATCGTCGTCATGCGGCGCGGCAAGATTTCAGCCGAATTCGGCGCCAACGCCACCAAAGAGCAGATCATGGCCGCCTCCGGCGAAGCCGTGGTCGCCTGACCACAGAATTTCCGGAGCCCCGACCCATGAGCGATGTCAGCCAGGCCAGCAAACAGTCCAGCCCCAATGCGGGCGGCGAGGGCTTCGACGTGGCCAAGCTGCTGCTCGAAGGCCGGGCCTTCTTTGCCCTGATCGTCATCATCGTCGTCTTCTCGATCCTGTCGCCCTACTACCTTTCGGTGGCGAATTTCCTGACCATGGCCTCGCATGTCGCCATCTTCGGGATTCTCGCCGTCGGCATGCTGCTCGTCATCCTCAACGGCGGCATCGACCTGTCGGTGGGGTCGACGCTCGGGCTTGCCGGCGTCGTCGCCGGTTTTCTGATGCAAGGCGTGACGCTGACCTGGCTCGGCGTCGTTCTCTATCCGCCGGTCTGGGTGGTCGCGGTGCTGGCCTGCATGCTGGGCGCCGCTGTCGGGCTGATCAACGGCGTGCTGATCGCGCGGTTCAAGGTTCCGGCCTTTGTCGCCACGCTCGGCGTCATGTACATGGCGCGCGGCCTGGCACTGCTGATGACCAGCGGCCTGACCTACAACAATCTCGGCGGCAAGCCGGAGTTGGGCAACACCGGTTTCGATGCTCTCGGCTTCAACCGCCTGTTCGGCGTGCCGACCGGCGTGGTGGTGCTGGCGGTCATCGCGCTGATCGGCAGCATCGTCCTGAACCGCACCGCCTTTGGACGCTGGCTCTACGCCTCGGGCGGCAATGAGCGCGCCGCCGAACTCTCCGGCGTTCCGGTCAAGACTGTGCAGATTTCGGTCTATGTGCTTTCAGGCATCTGTGCCGCCATTGCCGGCCTGATCCTGTCCTCGCAGTTGACCTCGGCCGGACCGACCGCTGGCACCACTTACGAACTGACGGCCATCGCCGCCGTCGTCATCGGCGGCGCCGCACTCACCGGCGGGCGCGGCAACATTCGCGGCACCCTGCTCGGAGCCTTCGTCATCGGCTTCCTGTCCGACGGTCTGGTGATCATCGGCATCTCATCCTACTGGCAGACAGTGTTCACCGGCGCCGTCATCGTGCTCGCCGTGCTCCTCAATGCCGTTCAGTATCGCCGCCGTAGCAAGCTTCCAGCTTCGACGGGCGGCCAACCGACTTCTCAGAAACGGGGGAAGGCCGAACCGGCCAATCCTGCCCAAGGGAAGACTGCCAGCTGACTGGCAGCAAGACCGCGTAAAATCATTGGAGGAATGTACATGAAAATCGTGCTTAGAAGTTTGCTTGCCGCCGCGATGGTGGTCGGGTTTAGCGCAGCCGCATCGGCCGCGGGCCTGATCTCGATCATCGTCAACGATCCGGCCAACCCCTACTGGCTGACCGAAGGCAACGTTGCCAAGGCCGAAGCCGAAAAGCTTGGCTATACAGCCAACGTCGCCGCCCACAAGGGCGACACCAATACCGAAAGCAATCTGATCGACACCGCCATCACCAACAAGTCGGTGGCGATCATCCTCGACCCGGCCAATGCCGATGGTTCGGTCGGCGCGGTGAAGAAGGCGATTGCCGCCAACATCCCGGTTTTCCTCGTCAATGCCGAGATCAACCAGGAAGGCCTCGCCAAGGGCCAGCTCGTCTCCAACAACGCGCAGGGTGCGGCTCTCGGTGCCCAGCAGTGGGTGCAGGCGGTCGGTGAAAAGGGCAAGTATGTCGAACTGCTCGGCGCCCCGTCGGACAACAACGCCGCCACGCGCTCGAACGGCTACGCGACCGTGCTGAGCCAGTATCCGGATCTCGAAAAGGCCGCTTCGCAGGTCGCCAATTGGGATCGCACCCAGGGACACGACAAGATGCAGAGCATGCTGCAGGCCAATCCCGACATCATCGCCGTGATCAGCGGCAACGACGAAATGGCGCTTGGCGCAGTTGCGGCGCTGAAGGAAGCCGGCAAGCTCGCCGGCATCAAGGTCGGCGGCTTTGACGGTTCCCCGGATGCGGTTGCGGCCATCAAGTCCGGCGAACTGCAGTACACCGTGCTTCAGCCGGTGGCCATCTTCTCGGCCAAGGCCGTGCAGCAGGCCGACTCGTTCATCAAGACGGGCGCTACCGGCGCCACCAGCGAGAAGCAGCTGTTCGATTGCCTGCTCATCACCAAGGACAATGTGGACAAGTACACCGCACCCTTCGTGCTGTCGGAATAAAACGTGCTCAGGGGGTGTCCTTTGCGGACACTCCCTGGCTCTTCCACGGCTCCAGACAATAAAGACTGCTCCTTGTGAATTGCCTTCATAATCATCCGGAACGTGCGGCATGAAAGACCTGCTGATCGGGATCGACGCGGGAACGTCCGTGATCAAATCGGTCGCTTTCGATCTCTCGGGGCGGCAGCTTACCATGGCGTCGGTGACCAACAGCTTCGTCACGCTGGAAGGCGGCGGCGCCGAGCAGGACCTTGATCAGACCTGGCGCGACATGGTGCTGACCGTTCTCGATCTGGCGACGAAAATTCCAGACCTCGCGCGGCGAACCGCGGCCGTCGCGGTCACCGGGCAGGGCGACGGCACCTGGCTGATCGATGGCGACGGCATGCCGGTCGGGCGCGCCTGGCTCTGGCTCGATGCGCGCGCCGGACATCTGGTGGACGAGATGCGCGGCGATCCCCGGGATCGCACGCGGTTCGCGATCACCGGCACCGGGCTCAACGCCTGCCAGCAGGGCGCTCAGCTCAGCTGGCTGAAGAAAAACAGCCCGGAAATCCTGGAGCGCGCCGCCAATGCCTTTCACTGCAAGGATTGGCTCTATTTCAAGATGACCGGCGAGCGCGCCACCGATCCTTCGGAGGGAACATTCACCTTCGGCGATTTCCGCTCGCGCAGCTATTCCGACGAGGTGCTCGACATTCTCGATCTGACGTCGCACCGCCGGCTGCTGCCGCCAATGCTCGAAGGCACGACCGACCATCATCCGCTTTCTGCGTCGGCAGCAAATGAGACCGGCCTGCTTGAGGGCACGCCGGTGGTGCTGGGCTATGTCGACATGGTCAGCACCGCGCTTGGCGCCGGCCTCTATGATCCAAGCGGCAATGTCGGCTGCACGGTCATCGGCTCGACCGGCATCCACACACGCCTGGCGCGCACTGCCGACGACGTCGTTCTCAACGACGATGCATCAGGCTACACGATCGCCATGCCGGTTCCTGGCGCGTATGCGCAACTGCAATCCAACATGGCGGCGACGCTCAACATCGACTGGCTGCTTGGCCTGGCGCGCGACGTGCTGACCGCCAGCGGCGCAAAACCTTCGCGCGACGAGCTGCTGAAAGCGCTCGATGTCTGGGTCGAGGGATCGGAGCCGGGATCGCTGGTCTATCAGCCCTATATCTCGCTTGCCGGCGAACGCGGACCGTTCGTTGACCCCGACGCACGCGCGGGCTTCATCGGCCTCTCGGTCAAGCACGGTTTTGGCGATCTGGCGCGCGCAGTTCTCGAAGGATTGGCCTTCGCGGCCCGCGATTGCTACCAGGCCATGGGCAGCGTGCCCGGCGAAATCCGCCTGTCTGGCGGCGCCGCGCGCAGCCCGTCGCTGCGCCGTATCATCGCTGCGGCGACCCGCGCGCAAGTCAGGACCAGCAGCCGCCAGGAAGCCGGCGCCGCGGGTGCGGCGATGATGGCCGCGGTCAGGCTTGGCGTCTATCGCTCGATGGATGTTTGCTGCGCCGAGTGGGTGACGCCGCTGCTGGGCGAATGCGACGCCTATGACGAGGCGCTTTCGCAAACCTACGATGCGCTGTTTCCGTCCTTTGTCGCGGCGCGTCAGGCGCTGCATCCGGTGTGGAAATCGATGGCGCACCGCACAGGAGCTAAGTCTTGAGCGATACAACGGATATTGTCGATCTCTTCGTGATCGGCGGTGGCGTCAACGGCGCCGGTATAGCGCGCGATGCCGCGGGTCGCGGGCTGTCGGTCATCCTGTGCGAGAAGGACGATCTGGCGCAAGGCACCAGCTCGCGTTCCGGCAAGCTGGTGCATGGGGGCCTGCGCTATCTCGAGTACTACGAGTTCCGGCTGGTGCGCGAGGCGCTGATCGAGCGCGAGGTGCTGCTTGAGGCGGCGCCGCACATCATCTGGCCGATGCGCTTCGTGCTGCCGCACAGCCCCGAAGACAGGCCGGCATGGCTGGTCCGGCTCGGGCTGTTTCTCTACGACCATCTTGGCGGCCGCAAGCGCCTGCCGGGAACGAGGACGCTGAATTTGAGAACCGCGCCGGAAGGAGCGCCGATCAAGGATGAATTCAAACGAGGCTTCGAATATTCGGACTGCTGGGTCGATGATGCACGGCTGGTGTTGCTCAATGCGCTCGACGCCAGTCAGCGTGGCGCAAAAGTCTTCACGCGCACGGCCTGTATTGCTGCCAGGCGCGAAGGCGGCCTGTGGTCGATCGACATGCAGGATGGCCGCACGGGTGCTGTGACGAGGGCCCGCGCACGCGGGTTGGTCAACGCGGCCGGGCCATGGGTGAATGACATCGTCAGCCGCGTCGCTGGACAGAATTCCACCCGCAACGTTCGCTTGGTGAAAGGAAGCCATATCGTCGTGCCGAAATTCTGGGAGGGACGGCAGGCCTATCTCATCCAGAACAACGACAAGCGGGTGATCTTCGTCAACCCGTATGAGAACGATCTGGCGCTGATCGGCACCACCGACATTCCTTATGAAGGTCGGCCCGAAGAAGTGGCCGCCGAGGCAAGCGAGATCAATTATCTGATCAAGGTGGTCAATCGCTACTTCAAGCGGCAGCTGACCGCGCAAGACGTGGTCTACAGTTTCTCGGGCGTGCGTCCGCTCTATGACGACAATGCCGACAACCCGAGCGCGGTGACGCGCGACTACATCTTCGAACTCGACGCCCCGAACGGTGGCGCGCCGCTGCTTTCTGTGTTCGGCGGCAAGATCACCACCTTCCGCAAACTGTCCGAACATGCGCTGGAAAAGATCCAGCCCTTCTTTCCGACCATGAAGAAGGCCTGGACAGCCAAAATTCCCCTGCCGGGAGGCGACCTGCCCAACGCGGATTTCGAGCAGTTCCTGGGCGATCTGCACGCCGAGTTTTCGTGGCTTAGCCCGTCGCTGGTGAAGCACTATGCCCGCAGCTACGGCACGCGCACGCGCGCCTTGCTGAAAGGCGTAAAAGGCGAAGCCGATCTCGGCCGTCGTTTCGGCCCGGATTTCTATGAGCTCGAAGCTGTCTTCCTGTTCGAGACCGAATGGGCGATGACCGCCGCCGACGTTCTCGAACGCCGGACCAAACACGGGCTGCATATCAATGCGGCCGAGCGGAAAACATTCGAAGACTGGTGCACAAAGACAATGGCGGCGGTGAACTGATGGCCTTCACGCTTTCGCTGAACACCAACCCGCTGGTCAATCGCTTCGCCGATCCCGACGATCTGATCGACGCCATTGCCTATGGCATCGGCATCCGCGACGTGCAACTGACGCATGAATTCGTCAATCCGGGCTGGCCGGCGGCAACGATCGCCAAGTTCGTTCGCCTGTTCAACAGCGCCCTGGCGCGGACCGGCGTGCGGATCACTTCGGGTATGACCGGTCCCTATGGCCGGCTCAATCATTTCGGCCATCCGGACGCGGATGTGCGCCGCTATTATGTCGATTGGTTCAAGACCTTCGCCGACATCTCCGCCGAACTCGGCGCGTCGGGCATGGGCACGCAGTTCGCCATATTCACCTACAAGGATTTTGACGATCCGCAGCGGCGCGCGGCGCTTCTCGGCATCGCGCTCGAATGCTGGCGCGAAGTGGCCGAGCACGCCAAAGCGGCGGGCCTGACCTACGTTTTCTGGGAACCGATGTCGGTCGGCCGCGAGTTTGGCCACACGATCGAAAGCTGCGTCGAATTGCAGGGCGCCATCGATGCGGCCAAGCTGCCGATCCCGATGCAGATGATGGTCGACATCGACCATGGCGACGTGACCTCGCCCAATCCTGACGACACTGATCCCTATGCCTGGGCGAAAGCGTTCCCGTTGCAATCGCCGATCATCCACATCAAGCAATCGTCGATGAACAAGGGCGGGCACTGGCCGTTCACCGCCGCCTACAACAAGGATGGCCGCATCATCCCGCAGAAGCTGCTCGACGCCGTGCGGGCGGGTGGCGGAACCGACAATGAAATCTGCCTTGAACTTTCCTTCCGGGAGAGGGAACCGGTCGATCATCAGGTTATTGCAATGATCCGTGAGTCGGTGGATTTCTGGGCGCCTTACATCGACAGCGGCCGCGAAAGTCTCAAGCCTCGCGCTTGAGGCAAACCGCCGGCCCGAAGGCCGGCGCAGACCCGGAAACACGCATCATTCGAATTTCGGATCGAAGGAGAGAAGAATGGCCCCATATTGGGTCGGCACGAGCTGGAAGATGAACAAGACGCTGGCGGAGGCGCTGCAGTTCGCCGAGGCATTGGCGGCGTTCGTGCCGGGCTTCGATCCGGCGATACAGCCTTTCGTCATTCCCCCCTTCACCGCGGTGCGGCAGGTCAAGGCGGCGCTCGCCAACACCCGCGTCAAGGTCGGCGCCCAGAACATGCATTGGGCCGATGCCGGCGCCTGGACGGGCGAGATTTCGCCGGTGATGCTGAGGGATTGTGGGCTCGACCTGATCGAACTCGGCCATAGCGAGCGCCGTGAGCATTTTGGCGAGACGGACAAGACTGTGGGACTGAAAACGGCGGCGGCAGTCAGGCACGGCTTCGTACCCTTGATTTGTGTCGGCGAGACGCTGGCCGAGCGCGAGGGCGGCCGCGCCGACGAAATCCTGACCGCGCAGGTTTTGGGCGCGCTGCAGGGTCTCGCAAACAATGAGTTGTCGGCAGAGATACTCTTTGCCTATGAACCGGTGTGGGCGATCGGCGAGAAAGGCATTCCGGCCAGCGCCGACTATGCCGACAAGCAGCAGGCGCTGATCAAGCAGATCGCAGCAACCCGGTTGCCGACCGCCCCGCTTGTGCTCTACGGCGGCAGCGTCAATCCCGGCAACGCGGCCGAACTGATCGGCCAGCCGCATCTCGATGGGCTGTTCATCGGCCGCTCGGCATGGCAAGCGGAAGGCTATATCGACATTCTCAAAAAGGCGTCGGCCGCCATCGCGCGCTGACCACGAAAACGAAGGAGTTCATTGCCATGAAGATCGCACTCGGAGCCGACAGCGCCGGCAAGCCGCTGCTCGATGTCATCGCCAAGCATCTCGCCACCAAGCCAGAACTGCAGGTCGTCGATCTCAGCCAGGCCGGATTCTACGCCGATATTGCCGCTGCGGTCGGCCACGAAATTGTCGACGGCAATTACGACCGCGCCATCCTGTTTTGCGGCACCGGCATCGGCGTCAGCATCTCGGCCAACAAGGTGCCCGGAATCCGTGCCGCGCTAACCCACGACACCTATTCGGCGGAACGCGCTGCGAAATCCAACAATGCCCAGATCATCACCATGGGTGCGCGCGTCATCGGCCCCGAACTGGCCAAATCGATCGCCGACGCCTGGCTGGCCTCGGAGTTCGATCCGAACGGTCCCTCTGCCGCCAATGTGCAGGCTGTCGACAAGCTCGACGCGAAGCGCTGAGGATTCGCTCCCGACCTAGCCGGTCAAGGCGATCCGCATCGCCTCGATGACGGTTACGGCGGACGCCGCGCCTGGATCCATATGGCCAAGCGAGCGTTCGCCGAGGCGGGAGGCCCGGCCCTTGGTGGCGATCATCGCCTTGGTCGCCTCCGCGCCGGCCTTTGCCGCCTCGGCTGCAGCCGCGAGGCTGCCGGCCAGCCCCTTGCCGGCGGCCAGTGCCTCGCCCGCAGCCGTCGCGGCCGGCGCCCACGCATCGATCATCGTCTTTTCGCCAGGCTCGGCCTTGCCGCGATCCTGAATGCCTCTGGCCATCGCTTGGAACATAGCGACCGCGTCGGCGTCGTCGAGCGTCGCCTTGCCCTTGACGGCGGCCGCGCCGCGCATGAATGCCGTGGCATAGAGCGGGCCCGAGGAGGCGCCGACGGCGTTGAGGAACGACTTCGCCGCCGTGTTCAGCAAGATGGTCGGATCGGTGGTGCCGGTATCCAATGCGGCCACCGCATCGCGTGCCGCGGAAAATCCAAGCTCCATCGCAATGCCGTGGTCGGCATCGCCGATCACCCCGTCAAGCGCGCACAACCGATCCCGGTCGGCTGACATAGCGTCGGCGATGGCCGCGAACATCGCGGCAAGGCGGGTGGTGTCGATTGTCGTCATCTCTTGTTCCTTGCCGTTCACCAAGTTTACCCGGCGCGAAACATGGCGCAGTCGCAAGGGTGGTCGAGCATCGTTTGCAACTCGTCGTCGAGGTGGTGCAGCGTAATCGAAGCGCCGGCCATTTCGAGCGAGGTGCAGTAATTGCCGACCCAGCTTGCGTGAATGGATACACCGATATCGTCAAGCCTCTGCTTCGCGCGCCGGTTCATGATGTAGAGTTCCATCAGCGGCGTCGAACCCAGCGAATTGACCAGAACGGCGACCTTCTCGCCGCGTGCCGGCGCCATCTCGGCGAGAATCCTGTCCAGCATTTCGTCAGTGATCTCGTCGGCCGTTTTGAGTTTTCCTCGTGCGATGCCGGGTTCGCCATGGATGCCCATGCCGATCTCCATCTCGTCGGGTCCGATCTCGAAATTCGGCCGGCGGGTTTGCGGCAACGAACAGGGCGCCAATGCCACGCCCATGGTGAATGTGTGGTCGTTGGCCTTCCCGGCAATGCGTTCGCATTCGTCGAAGGACAGCATCCGGTCGCAGGCAGCGCCTGCCGCCTTGAAGATGAAGAAGTTGCCGGCGACACCGCGCCTCTTGTGCCTGTCGCCAACGGGCGCGGAAGCGACGTCGTCGGTGCTCAGAACCGTGCGCACCTCGATGTCGTCCATTGCGGCCATCTCGGCCGCCATGTCGAAATTCATGACGTCGCCGGCATAGTTGCCGTACATGAACAGCACACCGGCGCCGCCGCTCGCCGCCTTGGCGCATTCGAGGATCGGGTCGGGCGGCGGAGAGGCGAAGACATTGCCGATCGCCGCCGCGTCGGCCAGCCCCTTGCCGACGAAGCCGAGAAAACTCGGCTCGTGGCCCGAGCCGCCACCAATGACGAGGCCTACCTTGCCTTGGCGCGGTCCATCGCGGGCGATGATAGAGCGCTGGCTTCCGTCAACGGCTTTGAGATGGCGGGGATGCGCAGCCAGGATGCCTTCCAGCATCTCGTCGACGGCGCGATTGCCGTCATTGATGATCTTCTTGGTTTGCACCAACGTCCTCCCGATTTGGTATTTTCATAGATGATACCGGGCGTTATCAGGCTGCCTTCGGGCGAGGGCAGGGGCGCGATGCCCACCAAACTGCCTCGATCGGCTTCGTAGCTGTTACCAGCCGTTCTGGCAGAAGCTAAGCGGACCGAAGTGCGCGGACAATGGCGCTGTAGTGTACAAGATCGCACCACGGCTTAGAAAAGGCGGTGGCTCCCCGGGCCGGACAAGTTAGATAAATCGAACCGGGTACAAAAATGCCAGAAAAGTCATTACTTACAATCGCTTGGCGCGACCGCTTCCACAAAGCGTCGACCGCCTTGGTGTATCTCAAGGGGTAGCAGCGGTGTATCTCTCAGTCAAGCTCGGTTTTGCCACTTCGGCAAAGCATAGCCAGAGTTTGGTCTCTTGATGGTGCCTGAACAACCCCTATGATGGCTCTCGCTGGTCCCTCCAGCGTAGGGGAGGCCACCACAGCATGACGCCACAAACCTTCATCGCCAAGTGGCAGAACTCTCAGTTGAAGGAGCGGGCAGCCGCCCAGGAGCACTTCCTCGATCTTTGCCATATGCTCGGGGAACCCACGCCCGCCGACGCGGACCCGACAGGCCAAGACTATGGCTTTGAGGTCGGCGCTTCCAAGACAACGGGCGGCAATGGGTTCGCTGACGTCTTCAAGCGCAACCACTTCGGATGGGAATACAAGGGCACCAAGGCCAACCTCGACACCGCGTTTGCACAGCTTCAACGTTACGCCGTGGCGCTGGACAACCCGCCTCTGCTCATCGTGTCGGATATTGGCACTACCATCCGCATCCACACCAACTGGACAAACTCGGTCTCAAAGACCTACGAAATCGCCATCACCGATCTTGGCGATGCCGAAAAAAGAGGTTGGCTCAAATCAGCCCTGTCTGATCCCGAAGCTCTGCGTCCAAAGAAATCCCGCCAAGAGCTTACTGAAGAGGTTGCTGCGGAGTTCGCACAACTTGCTCGTTCTCTGCGGGATCGCGGTCACGTGCCGGAACAGGTGGCCCACTTCATCAACAGGCTGGTCTTCTGCATGTTCGCGGAGGACGTAAAGCTCCTTCCCGAAACGATCTTCACCCGGATGCTGGAACAGGCGCTGGAAGACCCGAGCGAGTTCGAACGCTTTGCCCGTGAATTGTTCGTGGCGATGAGGGCCGGTGGTCGGGTCGGCTTCGAGAAGGTGGCGTGGTTCAACGGTGGCCTGTTCGACGACGACCTCGCTTTTGCTTTGACCAAGGAAGAGATCAAGCTGGTCCACCGGGCAGCCTCGCAATACTGGGGAGACATTGACCCTTCCATTCTCGGCACGCTGTTCGAACGTGGTCTCGACCCGGATAAGCGCAGTCAACTGGGAGCGCATTACACCGACCGTGACAAGATCATGATGATCATCAACCCGGTGATCGTCGAGCCGCTAACTGCCGAGTGGCAAAAGGCCAAGGCCGAAATCACGGGTCTAATGGCGAAGGCGACTTCATCCAAGGGCAGCACCTCGACCCGCGCCCAAAACCAAGCCCAAGTCGTGTTAGAGCGACACCTGAAGCGGCTTGTGGAATACCGGGTACTGGACCCCGCGTGCGGGTCAGGCAACTTCCTCTACCTCGCTCTGAGGGCTCTGAAGGACCTCGAACACAAGGTCCAAGTGGAGGCCGAGGCGATGGGGCTGCCGCGCAGGTTTCCGCAAATTGGCCCCGAGGTGGTCATGGGCATCGAGCTAAATCCCTATGCAGCGGAACTTGCCCGCGTTTCGGTGTGGATTGGCGAGATACAGTGGATGCTCAAGAATGGCTTCGCCGCCAGCCAGAACCCGGTGTTGAAGCCGCTCCACAACATCGAGTGCCGGGATGCGCTGCTCACGTGGGTTCCGGAAGGCGGTGAGGGTGCGGGACGGTGGATCGAAGCCGAGTGGCCCAAGGTTGACGCTGTCATCGGAAACCCGCCTTTCCTTGGCGGCAAGATCATGCGATCGGAATTGGGTGACATCGCCGTCGCCACCCTGTTCGCGACCTATCGTGGCCGGGTTCCGCCCGAGGCCGACCTCGTTGTGTACTGGGTGGAGAAAGCCGCGACCGCAATTCGCAAGAGAGCTTTGACCCGTGCCGGCTTGGTTACGACGAACTCAATACGCGGCGGGGCGAACCGTAGGGTGATGGACGGTATCTCGGAGAACATGAGCATCGTCGCTGCGTGGGATGATGAACCTTGGACCGTTGACGGGGCAGCAGTCAGGGTTTCCTTGGTCGTGTTTGGAACGTTGAACGATGGAGAGGTTCCGCATTTGGACGGACAGCCTGTCACAAAGATCAACCCTGACCTCACCGCGACCGAGATCGATCTGACAAAGGCAAGCCGACTTGAGGAGAACGCCGACGTGGCGTTCCAAGGCCCTGTTAAGATTGGTTCCTTCGAAGTCGATGGGAGTTTCGCGCGCCAGCTCTTGACAATGCCCAACAACCCAGACGGCTCTCGCAATACAGATGTGATACGTCCGTGGATAAATGGAATAGACGTTGTCCGTCGCAGAAGGGATATGTGGATCATTGACTTCCACGAGCGCCCCGAAGAGGTGGCCGCGATTTATGAGGGCCCATTTGAGCATGTGCGAGCCGTTGTCAAACCCACGCGCGATAGCAATCGAAGGGACCGAAGGCGGATAAACTGGTGGATGCATGGGGAAACGGTACCCGGTTTGAAGGGTAGCATGTCGGGTCTCGACAGAGTTATCGTTACTCCTCGCGTTTCGAAACACCGGATCTTTGTCTGGGTATCGTCGACCACATTGCCGGACAGCAGATTGGTGGTGATCGCACGACAAGATGACGAAATGTTCGGCATACTCCACTCACGGTTCCACGAGCTGTGGTCGCTTCGTCTTGGCGGGTGGCACGGGGTCGGCAACGACCCGCAATACACGCCCTCTCAGGGCTTCGAAACCTTCCCCTTTCCCGAGCGGCTGACGCCGGACGTGCCGGCCGATGAATATGCGGGTGACACGAGAGCGGCAGCCATCGCTAAAGCAGCCAAGCAGCTCAACGAGCTTCGAGAGAACTGGTTGAACCCTGCTGATCTTGTTAGGAGAGAGCCCGAGGTGGTTGCTGGTTACCCCGACCGCATCCTACCAGTGACCGCAGAGGCGGAAAAGCTCCTAAGCACTCGCACCCTGACGAACCTCTACAACGAACTCCCAGCATGGCTTCAGCACGCTCACAAGGCGCTGGATGACGCCGTGGCGGCGGCCTATGGGTGGCCCGCCAACTTGTCAGATGACGAGGTCCTGGCCCGCCTGTTCGCGCTCAATCAAGAGCGGGCTTCCGCTCAGGTCGACCGAGCCCTGACCAAACATTGAAGGGGGTCACGCGGGGAGGGGCCGCAACGAGGGAGCAGCTGGCAGGCTGGAGTGCTGGATAAGAAGTTCACAAGCCCGTTCAACGTCGCGACCGACGTGACGCAGTACGCGACCCCTCGACCTCGGATAGGCGTGCAACTCTGTCGCGCCGCTTCCGGTTCCCCACTGCTTGTGCGTTCCTGACGACATCTTGTGAACCAGTTTCGCAGCTTGGACGCGCTTGAACTCTGCCTTCGTTTCCGCCTGGGGATCGTCGCGGATAATCATCTCGACAGCGAGCGCGACTGCGACGACGCGAGAGGGGTCTATCTTCGCCTTGCGTAGCCTCGCCCAGGCGGCTCGCGCACGATCGTCAGGTGACAGCCCTCGAAGCCTGAACGCCTCCACATGAGGCCCAGCGGCCCTGTACAACGTCTCCACGCGCTCGATGGCGTTCGTGACCCATAAGTTGTCCGCGTTCGCCTCAAGCCAAGTGAGGGCAGCCTTGCGATAAGGTGTGATCTCCTTGGCGGTGTATGACTGTTTGTAAGCGCTGCCGTGACGGGCAAGGTGGTCCGAGTGCGAGCGACAGAACCGGGTGTCCAGACCGTCTTCTGTGGCCGCACGGGCAGGCTTACCGCAGCCCACAACGCGGCAGCGTGTGAACATATGGCTTGGCTCAGAAGCTCTGGCTTTGACCTCGTTCTTGCGCTCTCGCTTCATAGTCCAATTCGTCAATCTCGGGTCCCTCTTAGGTGTTCCGTGGGTCTCCCCTTAAGGGGACCAAGCAGTGGAGATGAATGCCCACCTGAGTAGGATAGAGGTGGCCTTAGCATGCAGATGAAGGTTGATAGGACCTGATACAGAGACAAAGTCTCCCCCTCAGTCTTCAACCGTGACAGTGCCTTCAACACGGGCATGAGCCTTGAACACAGTAAGCATGGTCTCCTTGGTCACCAACACCTTGGAGGATGGAACCATCACCGCATCATGGATCGGTAGAGCGACAATGCCCTTGGCTCGAAGATCAAGGAGAACGTCGACAAGGATGCTGCTCTCAATGAACTGAGCGTCGTGACCAAGACCCTTGTGGAAATGATCTTTGATTAGTGGGTGCTTGGCTTCGATGGCGTCGACCACCTCGCCGATCCTGTCGGCCTTGCGGAACAGGTCGCGAGTGTCCTTGGGGAACCTGTCGAGCCGTCGCTCGGCGAATATCATGGCGCTCATCACCTTCTTGATGCCATCTCGCTGCTGGTTGTATCCGGGCATCGAATAGAGGTCGCCGGTGGCTGGGAGGTGGCCTGCCATGCCGTAGAGGATGCGTGCGCCCACTTGACCGTAGTCCAGCTCCACGGCCTTCTCTCCCCCGATCTTGAGGCCCTGCCGTCGCTCGTGTTTCCGCAGTTGCTGCCAGAAGCCTCCGAACATCCTGCCGCCACTGGTGAACCGCGCTTGGGTGAATACGCGACGTAGGCGCCTGTCGTCGATGTCGAAGGACGTATGCGGCCAAGGAATGCCCAAGGCATCATATCCGAGATCGGCCGCCGCCAACCATTGGTTGATCGCAGCAAGCTCGTGGCGGTAACGCTCTGTGGTTGGGGTGTCGGCATACTGCTCAAGTCCCCCTTCATCCCAATAGTCGTCAGCATCCTTGACCCGCTTGAGAATGATGGTTTCGCCGTGAGGATGTTCGTCGAGGTCGCTAGTCTCGATGTCGCCGTCATCCATTCGCGACAGTAGTGTCGGACCCGGTCGGATAACCGTCGATTTGGAAGCGCCAGGTATCGGAGGGGCCGTGTCCTGACGCACATAACCCAGCTCGGGCTTGGCGAGGAGGTCCAAGATGCGCGGAAATACCTTGCTATAAGCACGTGGCCGATACCGGCTCTTCGTCCCTAAGTGCCTGTTGGAGCGGGTGACGTAAATTCCCCCGGGATAGTCCACGAGGTGATGATGCATGAGGTCGGAAAGGATCGCGTCTACAGTCAGGTCGAAGGTTTCTTGGTCTGCCGCCCGGCGCTTGTTCCTCGTCAGCCCTGAACGATGCTCGTAGTTCAGGAGTGACCTGATGGCTTCCGCCACGATGCCCTTAGCGTTGTCCGATGAAGCGAACCGATAGGCATTGAGAGGACGATCGCGTTCGTCATCTTCGTCATCTGATGTCGCGATAAGCGAGGCGATCTGATCCAACTGCAATCTTCCAATTCTTCAAAATGACCACCCCGCTCCCACGGCCACACCGAGGGCCACGGGCGGTCATGAGGTCGGGCAGGGGAAAGGGGGCTCGGCAGCGCCTCGCGGGTCTGAGCGCGCGCCTACGGCGGCCTGTCACCGGTTGCCGTTGGCCAGCGGGATACCGCAAGTCAGGCGGCGTGGCTATCCGTGGGACAGAGGCAAAAGCGCACGGGCTGTGCCTCACGCCGGTGTAGTGATAGGCTGGGCTTCGACCCCATTTGCCGGAGGCAACGCTGCGGGGTCTGCCTGTGAGGCCGGGGGGCATTCACAATGGAACCCGAGGACCTGAAGTCCCGTATCGAGACTGCGCTGGGTCGCGGTCACCTCAGCCATTGGCAAAGACAATTCCTCGTCGACATTCACGCCCGTCTGGTCAAGTACGGTCCCAACACGAGGCTGACCGACAAGCAGCGCGCCAAGCTTATCGAGGCAATCGGCTACTTCCCACCAAGCAGCCCTGCACCACCGCTGCCACGACCGAACAAGTCTCAGTCACCGACTTGGAGACCGCGTCGCCGACGGAGCCCGGTTGTGCGCGAAGCCCGGTATTTGGCCGGCCGGTTTGCCAGAGCCTTTGGGTTCGCCCTGGCTTTGGTTGTCGGTTCCCTCATCTACTCCTACGTCACCGACCCGCACACCGCCTTCTCAAGCGCCCCAGGCCCTGCATTGCCAGACGCTGGAAGCCTGAAGCCATTGGCGCGGAACCAGTTCACGATCACGGACGGTGACACTATCCGCCTCAACGGTGCCGCGAAGGGGACCCGGTTGGTCGGCTTCAATGCGCCCGAGAGCATCGAACCAAGGTGCGGCTCTGAGGGAGACCTTGGGCGTCGAGCGAAGGCCCGCCTCAAGGAGCTGGTCGCCACTGCGCAGTTGGAACTGAAGATGGTTCCCTGTTCTTGCCCGCCGGGCACCGAGGGCACCGGTAAGTGCAACTATGGGCGAAGCTGCGGTTCACTCTTTGCCGATGGTCGCGATGTTGGCCAGGTGTTGGTGTCAGAGGGGTTGGCTGTACCGTTCGTCTGCGGCTCCACAAGCTGTCCGCCGACGCCGCGCCCTTGGTGTGGGTAACGGTCGGGCGGGTAATCGATGAGGAGCGACTAAATCCTCGCTAACGCCTTCTCAGCGCCCGCACGGTCGTCTTCTGATCATGCGAACGGCCTATCTGGTCAATCCCGTTGCCTTAGCTATCGTCATTGCCCGGCCGCTGTGTCCAGCATCGCGTGACCTTACGGAGCGTGTCGCTGTTTCGTCACTGGGCTCCCTGCCACAGTCCGTCTTCGGGTCGGCCTTGGCCGCCTCAATGCCGGCCGTCTGGGCTTCCTTGGTAGCGGCCGCTTGGGCTTCCGCCATTGCGGCCATGAACGCCAATCAGCACCCCTACGGACGCCGGCAACAGAATGATGGCACTCGGCCTGTGCGCGGCCGGGCAGTCTGGCCAGCACCTGCATGGCAGCTACAGACGAGGCGATCGGCCTAATTGACGGCAGTCACTTGGAATAGCGTCTCAATCAGTGGGCATGCCGGCAACGTGCCATCCCCGCACTGCTTGACGACCTCCTTCAGGACCTGTTCCATGCGCTTCAGGTCGGCGATCTTTGCGCGCACGTCCTCAAGATGTGTCGCCGCAACCGCACGAGCATCTGCACAAGGCTGGTCACGCTCATCCACAAGCCGTAGCAGCGCGCGGATTTCGTCAAGGGAGAAGCCCAGCTCTCGCGCTCTCAGAACGAAGCGAAGGCGTCGCTCGTGTGTCGCGTCGTAGTTTCGGTAGCCGCTTTGCGTGCGCGGCGGCTCCGGTAGAAGGCCGACCTTCTCGTAGTACCGCACCGTCTCCAAATTGGTTCCGGTCCGCTTGGCCAGTTCAGCCCTTTGCAGACCCTTCACCAATGCGTGATCGCGCATCGCAAAATTCCTCTTGAGCCTGTAGTCACTACAGACCGCACATTACTGCGGAGACTGGATTTCGGCAATCAGCGAAGGACGAAATGGAAACTCTTGGAAACATCCGGTCGGCGTCCGCCGATGAGGTCTCAGGCCGCAGCCACGCTGGACGGCAACGCCTCGTCATAGCAGGCGGCATACTTGGCGCGCTCGCTGCATCTTCGTGCTGCATCGTGCCGCTGGTACTGTTCAGCCTCGGTGTCGGTGGCGCGTGGATCGGCAACCTTACCGCGCTCGCTCCCTACAAGCCGCTCTTCGTGACGGGGACGGTTGGCGTCCTCGGCTATGGCTTCTATCTCGTCTACTGGGCACCGACGCGAGCCTGCGCAGATGACGCCGCCTGCGCTCGCCCATTGCCTAACCGGCTCGTCAAACTCGCACTCTGGTCAGCGACGGCGCTCGTAACCGCCGCGTTTGCCTTCGACTACGTCGCGCCCGTGCTGCTTGGCGCATAAACAAGGAGAATTGTCCCATGCAGAACCTTTTGAGCGCCTTCGTCGTCGGGGGGATCACCTTGGCTGCCTCTGCCGCCTTCGCTGCCGAGCGCACCGTCACCTTTGGTGTCGACAACATGACCTGCGCCTCCTGCCCTTATATCGTGAAGACATCCATGGCCTCAGTGGCTGGCGTCGACAACGTGGCCATCTCGTTAGAGGCCATGACGGCCACCGTGACTTTCGACGACGGGAAGACGACCGCCGAGGCTATAGCTGCCGCCAGCACAAACGCGGGTTACCCGGCGCATCCCCAACAGGGAAGCTGACAGTCTTCCGAGCCCAACCCGAACCCACTGCCCTTCAATTAGGCTTGAACTCATGAGCGACTGCTGCGCACCTAAGTCCCCCTCTGATGCTGGCTCAGCCGCCGCTCTGCCCAGTTTTGCTATACGACCCGGCGTGACGTTTCCCGATTGGTCGGTCGTGGCGTCCCCGGTGGTCCAGAGCGCGCTGACTGCGATGATCGGTTCGGATCATGTCCTTGACCGCTGGAGCGGCTACTCGGCCGCCGTGGATGGGGTACGCGCTGCACTGCTCCAGTTCTATGCCGACAATGGCAGGGCACCAACACCCGTCACTCTTGCAACGGAAGTCGGGTTGACCGAAGCAGCGTTGCAACCGCTACTCAATGAACTCAGTGAACGGGACCTTGTGGTTCTTGAAGGCGACCGGATCGTTGGCACTTATCCATTCACCGACCGAGACACCGGCCACCAAATCAAGCTGGATGGCCGTACTATCAACGCGATGTGCGCAGTCGATGCGCTCGGCGTCGGCGCAATGCTCGACCGAGATATTCAGATCACTTCCCGTTGCTGGCATTGCGGCTCGCCGATCAACGTCTCCACGCGAGACCACGGCCGGGCACTCGACGAGGTCAACCCTCGGCAAGCGGTGGTCTGGCTTAGCGTGCGCTACGAGGGCGGCTGTGCCGCAAATTCACTTTGTTCGACGACAGCCTTCTTCTGTAGCGACGACCACCTTGCAGCTTGGCGGAACCAACGGCCCGCCGATGAACCGGGATTTCGGCTTTCGATTATGGAGGCACTTGAGACTGGCCGGGCGATCTTTGGGCCAAGCCTGATCGGGCTACAGAAGGATCGCACCCAAGGCGATGCTGGCTCCCACAATGCCAATGTTGCCACCTCGAAAGTCACCACTGTCGGCCGTCGAGCCCCGAGGCGCGATGTCTATGACCTTGCCGTCATTGGGGCCGGCTCGGCTGGCTTCTCGGCAGCTATCACCGCCGCCGATCAAGGAGCGCAGGTGGCGCTCATTGGCAGTGGGACCATCGGAGGTACGTGCGTCAACATCGGCTGCGTGCCCTCAAAGACCCTTATCCGGGCTGCGGAGACGCTTCACAACGCACGCGCCGCCGCACGGTTTGCTGGCGTTACGGCTGAGGCTGTGATCACGGACTGGCGGGCGACAGTTCTTCAAAAGGACGATCTGGTCGGGCACTTGCGACAGACGAAGTACATAGACCTGCTGCCGGCCTACAACGGCATCGCCTATCGCGAGGGATCGGCGCGCCTCGTCCACGGCGGAGTGGATGTTGATGGCACGAGGATCGCGGCCGACCGGATCATCATCGCGACCGGGGCGCGGCCCACCGTCCCGAGCATCCCAGGTATTGAAGCTGTACCTTATCTCACCAGCACAACAGCCTTGGAGCTTCAGGAACTGCCGAGAACGCTGCTCGTCGTCGGCGGGGGCTACATCGGTGCCGAGCTGGCTCAGTTGTTCGCGCGGGCCGGTGTCAAGGTGACGCTCGTCTTTCGCTCACGACTGTTGCCCGAGGCCGAGCCTGAGATCAGCCGGGCGCTGACGGGATACTTTGAGGACGAGGGGATCAACGTCGTCTCCGGCGTAGCCTACCATTCGATCCGCACGACCGATGCCGGTGTTGCTCTGACTGTTGAGCGCGATGGCCGGAATGTGACACTCGACGCCGAGCAAGTTCTCGTCACCATCGGGCGCACACCCAACACCGAGGCGCTCGACCTCATCGACAACGGTGTCGCTGTTGCAGCAAACGGGGGCATTGCAGTTGACGACCGCATGCGCACCACCCGCCCCGGCACTTATGCCGCTGGCGACGTGACCGGCCACGATCAGTTCGTCTACATGGCCGCCTATGGCGCCAAGCTCGCTGCCAAGAACGCCCTCAACGGCGACAGCCTGCGGTACGACAATGCAGCGATGCCGGCCGTCGTGTTCAGCGATCCACAGGTCGCGAGTGTCGGTCTCACTGAAGCTGCCGCTCGCGCAGCCGGGCATGATGTGCGCGTCTCCAAGATTGCTCTTGACCAAGTGCCACGCGCACTGGCCGCACGCGATACCAGGGGGCTCATCAAGCTTGTCGCCGAAACCCGGACGGGCAAGCTGCTCGGGGCTCACATTCTGGCCCCTGAGGGCGCTGACAGCATCCAGACTGCCGTCTTAGCCATCACCTGCGGCCTAACCGTCCGGCAACTCGCAGACACGCTCTTCCCGTACCTGACCACAGTGGAGGGCTTGAAGCTCGCGGCGCTGTCGTTCGACAAGGACGTGGCGAAGCTGTCCTGCTGCGCAGGCTAAGGCACGGCATGCGCTTCGCTTGATGGCACAAGGCGCTTCGCCAGCTTCGCGAGCGTCGAGCGCGAGCAGCCTGTCGCTGCCACGATGGTGTTCCAGCTTTGCCCGCCCCGCAGCATGTCGAGGATCGCTTCGTTCCGCTTGGCGTCCTCAGGGCGACCCTTCATCTTCCCCTCTGCTTTCGCCTTGGCGATCCCCTGAGCCTGCCTGCGGCGACGGTCGTCATAATCCTTGCGGGCGATGGCGGCGAGCATGTCGAGCAGCATGCCATTGATCGCATCGAACATCCGCCCGGTGAAGGCGTCCTCTGTCCTCAGCATCATGTGCGACGTCGGCAGATCGAGCGCCACGACCTTCACCTCTCGGTCCTTGATCTCGCGCTTGAGCTGATCCCAGTCCTTATCCGAGAGCCGGCTCAGGCGGTCGACCTGTTCGGTGAGCAGGATGTCGCCGGGCTTGCTGTCCCTGAGCAACCGGAACAGCTCTGGCCTGTGCAGCCAAGCCCCGCTCTCGTTCTCCTCGTAGGTGGCGGCGATGGTCAGCCCCCGCTCCCGGCAGAACGCTTCAAGGTCCCCCCGGGCACGCCCCGCGTCCTGTTCCTTGGTCGAGGCTCTGAGGTAGGCTCGAATGAATGTCACAGCGCGCTCCAGTTCGGTTTGACTGGTTCGCTAATAAGTGGTTCGATTTGCCCGGTCAAGAGATATTTATCGAACCAACTCCGGGCCGGTTCGTGAAGGGCACACCCAATGATACCGACACGAATGTATATGGTGCCTGTTCGTTAGATGGTTCCCCCTTTTGGACGTGGCGCGTAGCTGGACCTCAACTTAACTACAGGCTGTGCCAAGCATTCACGGTACTCGTCGTCATCGTACTCGTGTTCATGTCGACAGCTGGCGGTCCTGCTCGTCGGGCTGCTATCGTCGAGACAAGCTGTGTAGTCGTTGTAGTTGTCGTGGAGCGCAAGGCAGAGAGCCGCCGCCTTCTCCTGCACAAGTCCGACTTCCACGATGCACCGGGCGCGTAGTTCGGCCACCCTTTTGAGGTCGGGAAGCAATATCGGCTGTTCGAAGTCGACACCGACTGCCTGTGCAGCTTCAATTTGGCAGGCGTACACTTCAGCCATCGTTTGCTTCCAGTAGGATGGATCGCTCTGTCCGCACCCGCTTAGAAGCACTGTGATGAGAATAAGTGCATTTCGCATGAAGACGGGACCCCCTTTTGCCTATCATAGGCGGCGTCCCTAATGTGAGACCAGAGGGGTGGCAAGGGGGGTCGGCGCGCGTGCCACTTATCCGATCACCCGCTCGCATTTTTGTACCAAATATTCGCAACCCCTAATGATCGACCTATATGATCCCCTCATGGCAACTCTGCGGTACGACGTAAGGCGGGAACACGACGGGACGTTGACGGTGTTCGACGTCTTCACCGGGCAGCCGGCTATTGTAGCGGGCCACCCATCTGTCGACCTTCCCGACACGGAGTACGCCGAAGAGCTGGCGGACATTCTGAATGCCAACGACCTGAAGCAGAGGCTGTCCCACGGGAGGTTTCCAGGAGGGTTCGCCTGATAGCACTCAGGTGCCGCGCTGGGCCTCAAATCAACGCTGTCTCTCAGCGAAAAAAGCTCTTGACAATGCATCTAAGTGGACGTTGATAACCTATTCGTCGCCGGCCGAGGGTATAGGCGCTGGCGAGTGGGAAGGGTCTTCAACCTCCTGCCCCTCACGAGGGTTATGACGATGGGCAGCCAATCGGTGTTGTCGGTTGTCGTTTTGGAAGACGAGCCGCTAATTGCGCTCGACGTTGAAGACACATTGTGTGATGCCGGCTTCAATGTCTTGGCAGTCCTGCCATCTTGCTCTCAGGCTCTTGAGTGGCTGCAATCAAATTCCCCCGATGTAGCCGTCCTTGATATCGAGCTGAATGATGGAAGTTGCGAGGACATAGCCAGGCTCCTTTATGGGCGGGATATCCCGTTTGTTGTCCATTCGGGAAGCGCGTTCGATCCTCGCTACCACGACAGGATCTTTCAAAAGGGAACTTGGGTATCAAAGCCAGGTGCGGACGGTGATGTTACTAATGCAGTGGCCGCTTGTGTCAGAAGACGGTCCGCCGCATGACGGTTATGGCACTCAATTGGTTCAACCCTCCGGTCCCTGTAAGCGCCGAACGCGCCGGCATGACGCACAATGTCGAGGCGGCCTCCGAAGCCCTCCTTGAGTGGACCAAACGTGGCCCTAAGTGGAACCTCGCGGTGCGCGTCTGCATGGCCTGCCTGGCTGACCAAGCGACAGCTCAGGAAGCCCGCAAGGCGTTCCGAGCCGCTGCCAAGGAGGAGGGTTTGTTGCGGCTCGAAGCGTCATAGTTGGCCTTAGACGGACAACCGCCCTTAGGCAGCGATTTGCCAGACCGCTACGCCCGCGAGGAGCAGCCCAGCCAATCCCTCTACCCCGCGTGAGATCGCCTCGAATACCCGAGGGCTCCTGTCGAAGAAGTGCATCAGCCGCTGACGGAACAAAACTGATAGGATCGCGACACAGGATAGGGTTAGCGCGACCCCCAACATCATGGTGATGGCGAATAGAATGCCTGCTCCAGGAACCCCCCGGGAGATGGCGAAGGTCATGACGAATAGCGTGAGCGGGCATGGGATCAATCCTGCCATTACACCCACAACCTTGCCTTCATGATGGTGGTGATGGCCGTGGCGAACCGCACGCCATAACATCCAGATGCCGATAAGGCCGAGTAGACCACGGCTGATGTCTTCGAGAAGCGGGGCGCGGCCAACGCTGCCGAGCGCAATGGAGACAAGGGGCAAGGAGAGAACCGCGATCAAAACCGCAATAGTGATGTGCGTGAACGACAGCGTGAGCGACACCAGGAGGCCACGAGACACCGACGCATCTGACCCGGCAAGGTAGGTAGCAAGGACGGCTTTGCTGTGTCCCGGCGTCAAGGCGTGAGCTGCCCCGAACACGACGCCCATTGGGAGGAAGGCCATGAACGCCAACCAGTCGCCTCCCGTCTGGAGCAGCTTTATCTGCTCGGCCAGGGCCAGATAAATCGTTCGCTGGTATTCGACGAGCGAATGAAGCATCGGCTCAATGTACCAGAAATAGCATCGTCGAACGTGACCCTCAGTGGTCGTGCCGGTGAGGTGTCCCATCTCCGTGACTGTGGTCGTGCGGATGTGGATGGCTGAGGCCCGCCGGTTCCACTGAGAAGCGAATGTTTGCGGCAGCGAGGGCTGGCATGTGTTCCAACATCTCTTGCTCAAGGGCGCCAGCGATCCTACTCGCCGCCGAAAGCGGAAGGGACTGGTCGACGTTGATCGCCACATCTGCGTGGAGTTTGTGCCCTATCCATCTCGCCTTCGCTTCGACGATTTGGGCTCCGGGCACGTGCGCGGCTGCATGATGGATGTCATCGATTACGCCGGGCTCAATGCCGTCGAGCATACGGGTGAGAACCGAGCGGGCCGACTGCCAGACAATCCCCAAGATTGCCACGGTGATCAAAAGCCCGATGATTGGGTCGGCGAGGGGAAAGCCAAGCCACACACCAAAGGCGCCGACCACAACGGCAAGGCTTGTCAGTCCATCCGTGCGAGCATGGTAGCCGTCCGCGATCAGCGCCGCACTATTGATCTCACGGCCCACCCTGATGCGGAACACAGCCACGGCCTCGTTGCCAAGGAACCCCACGATACCGGCCGCTGCCAGCCAGCCAAGGTGCGTCACAGCTTGAGGATGGATTAGCCGGTCAATGGCTTGGTACCCGGCGACTATCGCGCTGAAGAGGATGATAAGAACAATGATGATCCCCGCGAGGTCTTCGACACGACCAAGGCCGTAGGTGAACGTCTTGGTGGGCACTCGTCGTGCCAATATGAACGCGATCCAGAGCGGTATCGCGGTCGTGGCATCACCCACGTTGTGGATTGTATCTGCGAGCAGCGCCACACTGCCTGACAGCACCACGACGCAAATCTGCAAAAGGGCGGTGACTGCAAGTATGACGAACGACCACTTGATCGCCCAAATGCCGCGATCAGTTGTGGCGATGGTCGCGTCAATGACGCCATGGGTATGGCCATGCGAGGAATGGTCGTGACCGTGCGCGCTATGGTCATGAGAGCCAAAGCCAAACCAGTCGAGAATGCGTGCGCCGATGCCGTTCATAGGTACTTGGCCAGTTGCTTGAGTTCGGCAAGGCTGTCATGGGCGCTGCCGGGTTCAGCCGTGTCGGTCAGACAATGCTCGATGTGGTCGTGGATCAGCTCACGCTTTGCGCTGCTAATCGCGCTCTCGACGGCGTGCAACTGCTGGGCAAGGTCGACACAGGGACGCTGCGCCTCGAACATGGACAGAACAGCCGAGAGGTGCCCTTGGGCGCGCTTGAGGCGTTTGACGATGGCGGGGTGCGAGGTATGTAAGCTATCGGACATGCCGCCACCCGTATCCCCCCAGGGAGGATAGGGTCAAGGGATTTCTGCTTCCCGTCGGGCACGTCGCCGCCAACGAGACCGTGGTCGCTCCATCACTAATCAGGCCTGCGGATCAAGCTGCGTAGCGTCGTCGCTCAAACCGCTCAAAACGCCGCCCGTCAAAGTCGGACGTAGCTGGAAATGGACCAGCCCGCGCCGCTCTTCGGGATCGAACCCAGCGCGGCGGATCGCGCCAAAGATGCGGGCCTCGACCCAATTCGCACCTTCCTTCAGCAGATCAAGCGAGTTTCGGCCCTCGAAGGGGCCCCCTTTCATCAACAGCACGGGCTTGGCATCATCGTCGGCCAGCGAGAGCAGCGAGAGCCGAGTAGCTCGGAAGGTGCCGTCGGGCTTTATCCATTGCTCGTAAGCGCGCCACTGGTATTCGTGGATGACGTTGTCACGTTCCTGCCGAAGGAAATCCCAAAAGATCGCGTGATCTTCCCTCTGGTCTTTGATGGCATTCCACTCGGCCGTGATCTCATTTCTGATACGCGGAGAAAGGCACGATTTAGCGTCGACCCGGAACAAATCGATCGCCGTCCTAAGGACCGCGCAGGTGCCGATCCAGATGACCTTCCACTCCGACAGCAGGAACGTCGCCTCTGCAAGCCGTTCGTCAAGGTGACGGATGCCGCTGCGGCCGTCGGACAGCGCGCGGTAAGAGGAGAGGAAATACTTCACGGGCACATAGCTGTTCGCGTACTTCGTCGGGACTGTCATCTGCCTCTTGGCCTTTTGACTTTCGTGTTCATTTGTTCTTCATTTCCACTTTGGGAGTGAGGGCACCATGCAAGTTGGAAAGGTTGATCCGATCCGGATCAAGTTCGAAGGATTGGATGCGGACAAACACATCGTTGAACTTGAACCGCTTGCTCTTTCACTTCGTGGCGCCTCAAAGCTCATAGCGTCTGGTGGCCAGGTGGCGCTCACTGGACGTTATTCAAAGCGCGAGATAGGCAATTCTGTAAAGGTCTATGCACTGCCTCCACAGCCTGGGTCATATGACATCTGGGTATTGGTTCAGGCTGGGCTTGGATTGGCAGCGGCGGTGACCGTTCCGCTACTCCCTTACATCGATGTTGCAATCAGAACAGCGGCGACCAAGGCCACTGAAGCCTTGGTAAATGCGACGATCGCCCGTTGGGCCAACAAACCCAAAGAAATGGACGCTGCTAACAAGGTTGCAGTCAGGGCTTTGGAGGAGATGGGGCACACCTCACGAGCCGCTATTCAGATGGCGGAACGGCTGGCGCTGTCAAATTATGCAGCCGTGAAGATGTTGGTCAACCCAATCGGAACATCCGCTCAAACCCTTCAAGTCGGCCACTCGGAAAGCGGTGCCTTTCTGGTGACGGAGACCGATCGCGTTGAGATAGAGAAAGTCGAGCCGATAGAGATAGGGGCTGAGCAGGTGATGACGGTGATCATCTCCGAACTCGATTTGGTCACCAAGACCTGCAAGGTCTCTGTCGTTGGCGACGATCAGCCAAACCGCCGTGTTTCTGGGCAAATCACCGACCCCGTGCTTGGGGTTCCGAACAATCCATATTCCACTGCCTTCGATGGACAAGCTCAGATAGCTGTGAGGTGCAAACCGCAGTACTCAGAGGGCGAGATTGATCGCGTCTTCATCTCCGATACGGTGCAAAAGTAGCACCGTCACGAAGTCGACTTGTTCGCAGTGGCGAGCGCCTTCTCAAGCGCCCGTCTGGCCATCTCAAGCCGCGCTTCGTCGCCCCCATAATCCTCCCCAACGCTGCCGGAGGAGTGCCCAAGGACGATGTCTTGGTCTGACTTGGTGACACCGGCCAGTCGCAGTCGGTCTTTCATCAGGTGGCGAAGGGAATGAGTGGTGGCCTTAGGGTCAGACACGCAGGCGCGGACATGCTTGCCGAGGGCAGCGGAGGCTGACGCGGGGCCACGGGGCCGGCCATAGGCAGGGAACAGCATTGTGGCTTTGCCGGCGGCTTTGACGGCTTCTTTTGCGGCCTCAAGAGCGTCGCCAATCAGAGGAACGTTGCGCCGCGACACCTTATTCTTGATACGACGGTCGTCATGCCACTCGACCGTGATGTGCGGAATGGCGTCATCGAGGTAAACGTCCGCTACACGAAGGCCCGACACCTCGGCGAGGCGGCACCCGGTTCCATTTAGAATTGTCCAAATGTGTCGAAGGTCCGTCTTGGCCTGGTAGGCAATGCGGGCGGTTATGCCTGCAACCTCGTCCAGGGTGAATGGCCGCCGCTTATCCTTATCGGGCTCTGCCCTGTCCTTCGGCGCAGCTTCCAAGTTCATAAAGGGGTTGGTGGCGCCGGCTAAGTCAAATTCCCTTATGGCATGGTTGATGACCGCGCGGACCACGTTCAGGTAGCGGTCAACGGAAGACGCTTTGCGCCCATCGAGCATGTGATCGCGAACGTCCTTGGCGTCCTCACGCTTGAGGCTTGCCAGCTTGCGGTCTTTGCCAAGTGCCTCCACGACGAGCTTGAAGACCCGCTCAAGCTCCATCTGCTTCGTCTCGTCGTCCCCAACTCGCTCCTTAAGATAGAGCCTCTTGGCGTCCTCAAGGGTCGGGGCTGGCGTACCCGATGAGTTCAGCAGCAGCGCGCGCGCCAATGCGGTGTCTGCCTCACTCGCGAGGAAATCGGGGAGGGGGCTGTCATCATCGTCGTCGTCGTCATCCTCGACGCTGTCGAAATCTGGAACGTACTTGCGGACAAGCGTCTCGACGGCCTTCATTCTGGCCTGCCAGTCCGTGTCATGTTCGATTTCGTTAAGAGACGGGAAGTCACGGTCCTGGCGGAAGCCCATCTTACAGGCAGCGGCTATACCGTCGCGAAATAGACCCCATTCCGTGGGGGCAGGCCCATTGGCGCGCTTGATCGCGTCGGCCAAGAGTTTCTCAGCCTCAGCGTGAACTCTCGGATATTTCCTGAGCGCCTCCTGCTCGGTGGCCCCAAGCGGCACGAGGTGTTCTCGCTTGCCCAAAACGGTCCGAAGCTCTTCAGGGATTTTGCGCCTGTAGCGCCATCCGGCTTTGCCGCGTTTCTGTATGTGCTTCACGTCAATCTTCATGCTCAGGGTACCCCGCAGTGTATCGCGCGGTGTATCTCTGGGGAAGCGGAAACCCTTGCAATCCTTGGGTTTCAAGACATTTCTGGTGATAGTGGCTCCCCGGGCCGGATTCGAACCAGCGACCAACCGGTTAACAGCCGGTTGCTCTACCACTGAGCTACCGGGGAATAGAGGCTCTCATGTGAGTGGCGCAGCCTATAGCAAACCCTTTTCGGCTTTGCAAAGAAGCATTTCGCATTTTTTAGCGCATTTTCACCCAATGGTTTCTGGCAATCGCCGGATGACACCACATATGAGCCGTCTTGGGCGCCGTCGGACCTTGGTCGGCGGAACCTGAAAGGCGATTGCAGCCTTTAGCGCATATGGCTTTATCGAAGGCAACCGGATCGACTTTCGACATGACTGCAGCAGACGAAAACCAGGCACCGGCGCGGAAAATCTCGGTGTTCGGGCGCGAGTTCACCATGCCGCGCTCGCGCGGGCTGAGGATCGCCATCGGTATCGTGCTGGTGTTTTTCGGCCTTCTCGGTTTCCTGCCGATTCTCGGCTTCTGGATGATTCCGCTCGGCCTTTTGGTGCTTTCCTACGAATTTGCCGCGGTGCGCCGCCTGCGGCGCCGGTTCGTCGTCTGGTGGGAACGGCGTCGCCGGCCAAATTGAAAGCGATGGCGCGCGGTCCCGGTTCAGTGGACGCTTCGCTTCCAGCCCCCCGCAGACCTTCCCCTCGAATATCTCCTTGAGAACGGCAGCCCCTGGTGTCAGCCGCGCGTTTACGGTGAAAGCCAGTTTGCACCCGCTGCGTAAAGCTGCGGGTTCGAGTTTCGCCGGTCGCGCAGCCATGCTTGAGGAGCGGCCAATATGCCGGTGCGCCAAGCGCTGAAATCGCTCGGGAACCACGTTGCGGCGGCTGATGAGGAAAGCGCGCCGGAATGCCGCGCGGACGCTTGACGACCTTTCGCTGCCACCATATTGAGTTCGCTCGCCGGGAGCGATGAGGCCTCGTGGCGGAGTGGTTACGCAGAGGACTGCAAATCCTTGCACCCCGGTTCGATTCCGGGCGAGGCCTCCAATCGCTTCAACTCCCGCATGCCGGGGGCTTGAGTTCCGGTCGAATGCGCCGCAGTGTCGGCGCGACAAGCGCATTTCAGCGCATTGGCTTTTGACGGATTGGTTGGGACATGAGCGCTGATTTCTCCGAACTTCGCGTCAAGATGGTCGACGGCCAGGTACGCACCACCGATGTGACCGACGCAGCGTTGCTCGACGCCATGCTTGCCGTGCCGCGCGAGGCCTTTGTCGGGGCCGGCCAACAGGCTCTCGCCTATATTGACGAGGATATCCGCATCTCCGACGGCGCCGATGGCAGCGGTGCGCGCTACCTCATGGAGCCGTCGCCACTGGCCAAGCTTTTGCAGTTGGCCGAGATCGACGCCGGCGATTCGGTGCTCGATGTCGGCTGCGGCACCGGTTATTCCGCGGCGCTGCTGTCCAGGCTGGCCAAATCCGTCGTGGCGCTGGAAAGCGATACCACACTGGCGGAAGCAGCCAAAGCGGCGCTTTCGGCGCAGGGCTGCGATAACGTCACCGTGGTCACCGGCCCACTGCCGCAAGGTCATGTCGCCAAGGCGCCCTACAATGTGATTCTCATCGGCGGCAGCGTCGAGAAAGTGCCTGCGGCGCTGCTTGACCAGCTTGCCGAAGGCGGCCGGCTGGTGGCTGTGGAAGGGCAGGGCAATGCGGGCGTAGCCCGGCTCTTTTTCAATGCAGGGGGGGTTGTAACCGGAAGACGGGCATTTAATGCGGCAATTAAGCCACTACCCGGATTTGAACGCATTCATGCCTTCGAGTTCTAAGTGATTTTGCCTTGCAGCAAAGACTCTGTCATGTTGGCTTGCGATTGAACAATCGTTGCTGATTGGTTAACCGGGGTTTCGGGAGGCTGTCAGCGGGGGAACGATACATCGACGCGGCGCTGGCCGATCCCTAGGGATGGGCTGGCGTGGCGTGGTTCCCGTGCAAAACGAATGAGGGATATAAAGTGCCGTCCTTAGCCAAGAGTCTGTTTGTTACTGTCCTCATTTCCGCGACAGCGCTTTCGCCGATAGCCGCCTCGGCGGAAACCATTCTCGGCGCGCTTTCCAAGGCCTACCAGAACAATTCCTCGCTGAATTCGGCCCGTGCCGGCGTGCGCGTCACCGATGAGGGCGTGGCGATCGCCAAGTCGGGCTATCGCCCGGTGATCACTGGTTCGGCTGATATCGATTACACCTCCAGGCACCTAAACGGCAGGAACGCGAGCCTGGCATTGACCACCGGCAGCTTCGGCGTTCGGATTGATCAGACGCTGTTCGACGGCTTCCAGACCAAGAACAGGGTCGCGTCGGCCGCTGCACAGGTGAGGGCCTCGGTCGAGGGCCTGCGCAACACCGAAGAGAACACGCTGTTCAACGCGGCGAGCGCCTATATGGACGTGATTCGCGACCGCCAGGTGGCGGTGCTGACCGAACAGAACCTGCAGTTTCTGACCGAGCAAGCGCGCGCGGCGCGCTCGCGCTTCGAGGTCGGCGAGGGCACGCGCACCGATGTGGCGCAGGCCGACGCGTCGCGTTCGGCCGCGGTGGCGCAGTTGAGTGCCGCCCGTGCGCAGGCTCTGGCCAGTGCGGCAACCTATCATCAGATCGTCGGCGACGAGCCGGGCAAGCTCAAGGCCGCGTCGCCGTTGGCGAAGCTGTTGCCGAGGAGTCTCGAGGCGGCGATCGGCATTGCATCGAACGAGCATCCGGCCATCCTGGCCGCCCTACATTCCGTCGATGCAGCCGGATTTGATGTAAAGACGCAGGAGGGTGCGTTGCTGCCGCAGTTGACTGCCAGTGCCGGCCTTTCCCATGCCTATCAAAATACCGTACCTAGCGCGGGGGATTCGGACGGCGATTCCAATGCCGCCACCGTCGGCGCGACGCTGACCGTTCCGATCTATTCGGGCGGCCGTACCTCCGCACTCGTTCGTCAGTCGAAGGAATCGCTCAGCCAAGCTCGCATCGAGGTGGATGTCAGCCGTGACTCGGTGCGCCAGGCCGTGACCTCGGCATGGACGCAATACATCGCAGCGCGTGAAAGCGTCGACGCTAATCGGCAGGTGATCGCGGCCGCACAGTTGGCGCTCAACGGCGTCATCGAGGAGCGCAATGTCGGACAGCGCACCACGCTCGACGTGTTGAATGCCCAGAACGCCGTCATCTCGGCAAAGATCGACCTCGCCAGCTCCGAGCGCGATGTGGTTGTAGCGAGCTACGCCATCCTGTCGGCCATGGGCCGCCTGTCGGCCGATCGCCTGGCGTTGAATGTGGTGAAGTACAAGCCTGAAGAGCACTACAGAGCCGTCAAGGACAAATGGATCGGGCTGCGTACGCCGGACGGTCGTTGATCGCGACTGAGCGGTTCAAATCCCGCCAAGATTGAAAGTATCGTAGCGCCGCGCTTCCCAAGGATGCGCGGCGTTTGTCTTTTGTAGCCTAAATTGTTGAAATCCGGCGTCTTCCGAGATTGGGGATTCTCGGATGGCGATCCGTCGGCTACGCTGTCGCCATGATTCGTATCCGGCTTTGCCGGACAGGAATCCAGGAACGGGTCACTACAGCGCCACGCGTCCGATGGATGCGCAAAGGAGGCTGTAGAACTTTGATTTTGCGCCTGATCCTCTTCGAAAATCGAAGATCGATTTTCGGGATCATGCGCGGGGGCGGCGGATGTGACGATGGCGACGGCAAGCAGCGCACAGCGCGAACCTTCCATGGAAGAAATACTGGCTTCCATCAGGAGGATCATCGAAGACAGCGACACCGGCCGCAAGGGCGACGCCGATGAGTTGCGGCAGGACCTTGTGCCGGCCGCCGGGCCTGTTTCGGATGTCGAGGCCTTCCGCAGCGAATTGCACAGCTCGACCGAAAGCAAGAAGCCGGTGACGCTGGCCGAGGTGCAGGCCCAACTAGCCGAGCCGGTGGTTGCGCGGCTGGAGCCGCGCTCCGAGCCGTCGCCAGTGAAGCCGGCCATTGCGGCAAATGCCACGACCGCCGCGCCACCCGCGCATGCTCCGATGACCCTGGCGGAAGTGAGCGCCAGGATAGCCAGTGAACCTGCCCCCGCCGTCGGGGCAGAAGCTGCAGTGCGGGCAAAGACGGAAACCACCGACTCGATCGTCACGGATTGGCGCCGCGAAATCGCGGCCGTTGGCAATCAGGCAAAACCGGCTGACACAGTACGGCGGCCCGAGATCAGGCAGCCGGAGACTGAAAATCGGCAGGCAGCAATCGCGGAGGTCGAGGCTTTCGAAGACGATCTCGCTGCCGAGCCGGCTTTCGAGCCTCGTCCTTCGCGCAGCGAGCACGCGCGCCCGGCCGATACAACCCCGGCCCGTCCGGCGATCGTTTCGGAACATACGGGACGGCAGGTCGCAGCCGCCTTCGGCGAGCTCTCCGACGCCTTCGCCAGCCGCAGCAAGAAGACCTTCGACGAGATGGCCGAGGAGATGCTGCGGCCGATGCTGCAGGATTGGCTGGACAACAACCTGCCGACGCTGGTCGAGCGCCTGGTACGCGAAGAAATCGAGCGCGTCGCGCGCGGCGCGCAATAGGCATCACCACAGCCCGTTCCGGATTAAAGCGCCGCCTTCGGGCGGCGCTTTCTCGCTGCAGGCCAGCGTCCGGCTGATGTCGCGAATGCGATCAGCTTCCCGTCGGGATCGCTGACGATGAAGGTGCGGGCATGGCCTTCCCGTTGAAATGACCAGGGCCCCGCCTATTTGCGTTGAAGGACTGAGGCAGCCCTCGCGGTTGACTTGGCCAAAACCTTCCGATTTACACCGGGTCAGCAAAACTCCCGACCGCGCGGACCACTTTCCCATGCTTGAAAAGACCTACGACGCCAAGACCGTCGAGCCCAAGATCGCCAAAATCTGGGAAGAGGCGGACGCATTTCGCGCCGGCGCCGGCGCCGAGGAGGGGGCGGAGGCCTTCACCATCGTCATCCCGCCGCCCAACGTCACCGGCTCGCTGCATATGGGCCACGCACTCAACAACACGCTACAGGACATACTCGTGCGCTTCGAGCGCATGCGCGGCAAGAACGTGCTGTGGCAGCCCGGCATGGACCATGCCGGCATCGCCACGCAGATGGTGGTCGAACGCCAGCTGATGGAAAAGCAGATACATCGCCGCGATCTCACCCGCGAACAGTTCATCGACAAGGTCTGGGAGTGGAAGGCCGAGTCCGGCGGCGCCATTTTCAACCAGCTGAAGCGGCTCGGCGCCTCGGCCGACTGGTCGCGCGAACGCTTTACCATGGATGAAGGCCTGTCCAAGGCCGTGCTCGAAGTATTCGTCAGCCTCTACAAGGAAGGGCTGATCTACAAGGACAAGCGCCTTGTGAACTGGGACCCGAAGCTGTTGACGGCGATCTCCGACCTGGAGGTCGAGCCCCAGGAGATCAACGGCAATCTCTGGCACTTCCGCTATCCGATCGAAGGCGAGACTTTCGATCCGGAAAATTCGGCGACCTTCATTACGGTGGCGACGACACGGCCCGAGACGATGCTTGGCGATTCGGCGGTCGCCGTGCACCCGGACGACGAGCGCTACCGGCATCTGGTCGGCAAGAATGTCGTGTTGCCGATCGTCGGCCGGAAAATTCCGGTTGTGGCTGACGAGTATTCCGACCCGGAAAAGGGTTCCGGCGCGGTCAAGATCACGCCGGCGCACGACTTCAACGATTTCGAGGTCGGCAAGCGCCACAAGCTGCCGGCGATCAACATCCTGACCATCGAGGCGGCAATAACGCTCAGGGATAATGAAGATTTTCTCGCCGGGCTCGACGTGACGCCGGAGCGTCAGGCCGTCTGGGACGAGCTCGACGGTCTCGACCGTTTCGTCGCGCGCAAGAAAATCGTCGAGCTGATGGAGACCGGCGGCTTCCTCGACAAGATCGAGCCGCACCGCCACGCCGTGCCGCATGGCGACCGCGGCGGCGTGCCGATCGAGCCGTTTCTGACCGAGCAGTGGTATGCAAACGCCGCCGAGCTCGCCAAGCCGGCGATCGCATCGGTGCGTGAAGGCCGTACCAACTTCGTGCCGAAGAACTGGGAAAAGACCTATTTTGACTGGATGGAGAACATTCAGCCCTGGTGTATTTCACGCCAGCTGTGGTGGGGTCACCAGATCCCGGCCTGGTACGGGCCGGACGGCCGGGTCTTCGTCGAGAAGACCGAGGAAGAGGCGCTGGGCGCCGCGATCGAATATTATCTGGCGCTGGAAGGTCCATGGAAGGCCTGGGTCGAGGACAAGCTCGAGACCTTCAAGCCGGGCGAGATCCTGACCCGCGACGAGGACGTGCTCGACACCTGGTTCTCGTCTGCACTGTGGCCGTTCTCAACGCTGGGCTGGCCGGATCACACGCCGGAGCTCAAGACCTATTACCAGACCGACGTGCTGGTGACCGGTTTCGACATCATCTTCTTCTGGGTCGCGCGAATGATGATGATGGGCCTGCATTTCATGCACGAGGAGCCGTTCCACACCGTCTATGTGCACGCGCTGGTGCGCGACAAGAACGGGCAGAAGATGTCGAAGTCGAAAGGCAACGTCATCGATCCGCTCGATCTCATCGACGAGTTTGGCGCCGACGCACTGCGCTTCACGCTGACGGTGATGGCGGCGCAGGGGCGCGACGTGAAGCTCGATCCGGCGCGCATCGCCGGCTACCGCAATTTCGGCACCAAGCTGTGGAACGCGACACGCTTTGCCGAGATGAACGAGGTCGCGCGCAATGACGATTTCTGGCTGAACGACGCCAAGCTGCCGGTCAACCGCTGGATCCTGACCGAGCTGACCAGGGCGTCGCGCGCTATCACCGAGGGCATCACCGGCTACCGCTTCAACGAGGCGGCCGGCGCCGCCTACCGCTTCGTCTGGAACCTGTTCTGCGACTGGTACCTGGAACTGCTGAAGCCGGTGTTCATGGGCGCGGACGAAGCTGCCAAGGCCGAAAGCCGGGCCTGCGTCGCCTTCGTGCTCGACGAGATCTACAAGCTGCTTCACCCGATGATGCCGTTCATGACCGAGGAGTTGTGGGCGCAGACGGCGGGCGAGGGCCGGACGCGCGCAACGCTGCTTTGCCACGCCGCCTGGCCGTCGCCCGACTTCGAGGACGCGGACGCGGCCGCCGACATCAACTGGCTGGTCGATCTGGTCTCCGGCATCCGCTCCGTGCGCTCCGAAATGAACGTGCCGCCGGCGGCGATCGCACCGTTGGTGGTGGTTGGCGCCAGCGTCGAGACCCAGCAGAGGCTCGACCGCCATGCGTCCGCCATCAAGCGGCTGGCGCGGGTCGGCGATATCTCGCTGGAGGACGCGGCACCCAAGGGCTCGGCCCAGATCGTGGTCAACGAGGCGACGATCTGCCTGCCGCTCGGCAGCCTGATCGATCTCTCCGCCGAGGCGGCGCGGCTGCAGAAAGAACTGGCCAAGGTGACCGAGGAAATCGCGCGGTTGCACAAGAAGCTGTCGAATGAACGGTTCGTCGCCAGCGCGCCGGAAGAGATCGTCGCGGCCGAGCGCGAAAAACTCGACGAATACCGCGATCAGCAGGAGAAGCTTTCGGTGGCGTTGACTAGGGTGCGCGACGCTGGTTGAGCGCTGGATTCGCAAGGCGCCGGCAAGTGCTTGGCGGCGGTTCTTTTGCTCGAACAACAGGCATTCCGTAAGGTTAATATTGACGTAAACGGAAAGTTTCAGCCCCATTGTTGCCATAATGTAACAATCGGGCCAAATAGCTCCGAAAGGGCTTGTTTTTGAGCTTTTTGTGACGGGTTTCACAGAATTCTTTCGCTGATCTGCCCCCGGAAAGCCGTTTTTCGGCCTTGCTTCGGAACCAGCCGCTGTGCCGGAAAGGCAGCCGGCTCAGGTGTACATGTACGCTATGTGAATTCATTGTTGCGCCGTTAACCCGAATTGGTTCTAGCTTGACCCACTAGTATTTCGGGGAGGATATCCATGAACAATCTGCGTTTTAAAGCACTGCTGGGGGCGGGGTGTTTTTCGCTGGGCTTGATCGGTTCCGTACATGCCGGCGGCATCGAGCGCGGTGGCTACGACATCGACCTTCTGTTCGATCCGGCGCGCTTCGCCACCGAAGCCGAGGCGACCTACGTGATGCCTGAGCGCAAGCTCAAGAATGCCGTCGACGGCAACGCGACGCTCAACTTCAAAAGCACAGCTGATGACAGCGAAGGCTACTGGGTGCCGCGCATAGGCTTCAAGGCCGAGGTGGTTAAAGACGTCGACTGCATGGCTGACTATTCGCAGCCTTGGGGCGCGCATACGAATCCTGGCATCTGGAACGGCTCTTTCTCCAACATCGAAACCGATATCAAGAGCAATAATTACGCAGCCACCTGCTCCTACAAAATGGATGCCGGCAAGGGCCAGCTACGTTTTATCGGCGGTGTCTTTTACCAAGAAGTCTATGGTTTCAAGGAAAGCTTCATCACGCCGCTGGCGCCTGGCGCCGTTGGCCGCGTTGACCTAAAGGGTACCGGCTGGGGCTGGCGCGCCGGCCTTGCTTATGAGATCCCCGAAATCGCGCTGCGTGCCAGCCTCGTTTATAACTCGCAGGTCAAGTTGGACAATCTTGAGGGTGCGCTCGACCTATCGCAAGTCGCCCAGGGTAAACCTGACATCTACGGTTCCGCGTCTATGCCGGATTCGGTGGAATTGAAGCTTCAGTCAGGCATCGCGCCTGGCTGGCTCGCTTTCGGCTCGATCAAATGGGTCAACTGGAGTGTGCTGCAGAGCATTCCGATCTGCTCGCAAGCAACCAAGGGCCTTGCACCTTGCACGACGATTTCCCCATTTCCAGTTAGGCTAACCTCGCTCGACCTGATGTACCGCGATGGCTGGACGGTGACCTCCGGCATCGGCCACAAGTTCAATGAGCAGTGGAGTGGTGCCGCCCAGCTATCTTGGGATCGCGGCACGTCGCACGGTGTTGGCTCGCAGACCGATACCTGGACGCTCGGTGGCGGCGTCGCTTACACGCCAACCGCCAACATCGAAGTGCGGTTGGCCGGCGCGGTTGGTGTACTGACCAGTGGTCACTCAGGCACGTTGACTGACGAGAATGGCTATGAGGCCGGTACCGACGTCAGCTACGACTTCGGCAACGATCTGGTCACGGCAATTTCGGGCGGCGTCAAGATCAAGTTCTAAGGCTCTGAAAATTATAACGAAAGGCCGGGTATAGCCCGGCCTTTTTGTTTTGTGGGTGGACCATCGAGCGATGACGGAAAACTTGGTGTTGCAAATCCGTCGCATCACTTTCACCTCTCGCAATTGTGACGTTTTGGCAACAGTTCCCGACCAACCCCCGCGCTACAGCCTCGCCCGAAGAAATTGCCCATTTCCCGCCATAAACCCGGCGCACCTCGAATTCGTCTCGGGACACGCGCCACAAGGCTCGGCGATGAGGCAGGCCGCACCGCCCGCGGCAAGGAAGAGAATGGACGCCAAAGTCATTTCCAAGGCTAAGCTCCCTAGCCGCCATGTGACCGTCGGTCCGGCGCGTGCGCCGCACCGTTCGTATCTCTATGCCATGGGCCTGTCTGCCGCCGAGATCGGGCAGCCGCTGGTCGGCGTTGCTTCCTGCTGGAATGAAGCGGCACCTTGCAACATCTCGCTGATGCGCCAGGCGCAAGTGGTCAAGAAAGGTGTGGCGGCCGCAAACGGCACGCCGCGCGAATTCTGCACCATCACCGTCACCGACGGCATCGCCATGGGGCACCAGGGCATGAAGTCGTCGCTGGTGTCGCGCGATGTCATTGCCGATTCGGTCGAACTCACCATGCGGGGCCATTGCTACGATGCGCTGGTCGGCCTTGCCGGCTGCGACAAGTCGCTGCCCGGCATGATGATGGCCATGGTGCGGCTCAACGTGCCGTCGATCTTCATCTATGGCGGCTCGATCCTGCCGGGCTCTTATCGCGGCCGCCAGATCACCGTGCAGGACGTGTTCGAGGCGGTCGGCCAGCATTCGGTCGGCACGGTCAGTGATGCCGAACTGCTCGAGATCGAGCAGGCGGCGTGTCCTTCCGCCGGCTCCTGCGGGGCCCAGTTCACCGCCAACACCATGGCCACCGTCGCCGAGGCCATCGGCCTGGCGCTGCCGTACTCCTGCGGCGCGCCGGCGCCTTACGAGATGCGCGACCGCTTCAATTTCGCCTCGGGCGAAAAGATCATGGATCTGATCGCCAAGAACATCCGTCCGCGCGACATCGTCACGCTGAAGGCGCTGGAGAATGCGGCAACCGTGGTCTCGGCCACCGGCGGCTCGACCAATGCGGCTTTGCACCTGCCGGCGATCGCTCATGAGGCAGGCATCAAGTTCGACCTGTTCGACGTTGCCGCGATTTTCGAGAAGACGCCCTACATCGCCGACCTCAAGCCGGGCGGCAAATATGTCGCCAAGGACATGTTCGAGGCCGGCGGCATTCCGCTGTTGATGAAGACGCTGCTCGACCACGGCTATCTCCATGGCGACTGCATGACCGTGACTGGCCGTACTTTGGCCGAAAACATGGAGCATGTTGCCTGGAATGATAGCCAGGATGTGGTCCGTCCCGCCAACCGACCAATCACCCAAACCGGCGGTGTCGTGGGCTTGAAGGGCAACCTTGCCCCCGAAGGCGCGATCGTGAAGGTCGCGGGCATGACGGAGCTGAAATTCTCAGGTCCGGCACGGTGTTTCGATTCGGAAGAGGAATGTTTCGAGGCGGTCACGCACCGCAACTACCGGGAAGGCGAGGTTCTCGTCATCCGTTACGAAGGTCCGCGCGGCGGCCCGGGCATGCGCGAGATGCTGTCGACGACGGCGGCGCTCTACGGCCAGGGCATGGGCGGCAAGGTCGCCCTCATCACCGACGGTCGTTTTTCGGGCGCGACGCGCGGTTTCTGCATCGGCCATGTCGGGCCCGAAGCTGCCGTTGGCGGCCCGATCGGGCTCTTGAAAGACGGCGATGTGATCTCGATCGATGCAACCAAAGGCACGATCGCGGTCGACCTGTCCGAGGCCGAACTGGCAACGCGGGCGAAGGCCTGGAAGGCGCGCACGACCGACTATCAGTCGGGCGCGATCTGGAAATACGCACAGACGGTAGGGCCTGCCCGCCACGGCGCGGTCACCCATCCGGGCGGTGCCAAAGAAACACATTGCTATGCGGATATCTGAGTTGTTGAGGTCGTCTGTCCTTCCGGCACTGGTCGCTGTTGCGATCTTTGGCGCCGTGGGCCAGGCCATGGCCTTCGACGACAAGGTGTTCGACGACAAGACCGGCGTGAAGCCGCAATCGAGCCCATGGGCCGTGTTCCAGTTCGGCTTCTCCGCCTACAAGAGCGGCCATAAGGAACAGGCGGTCGAGGCCTATAAATACGCCGCCGAGAACGGCCAGATCGGCGCCACCTGGAAGCTCGCGCGCATGTACGCCGAAGGCGACGGCGTGACGCGCGACGACTATGCGGCCTTCAAATTCTTCTCCGAGATCGTCGATCAGGATGTCGAGCCGGGATCGCCGGAGGAAAGCTATGTCTCCGACGCGCTGGTGGCGCTGGGCGACTATCTCCGGACAGGCATCCCCGGCAGCCCGGTCGAGGAAAACGAGGTCGCGGCGCAGGAATATTACATGCGCGCGGCCGCCAATTACCGCAACCCGAACGCCCAGTTCGAGATGGGCCAGATGTTCCTGAAGGGCGAGGGCGGCGTCAAGGCCAGCGTCAAGCAGGCCGGCCGCTGGTTCCAACTCGCCGCCGAAAAAGGCCATGCCGGCGCCCAGGCGACTCTCGGCAATCTTCTGTTCCAGAGCGGCAAGATCGTGCGCGGGCTGGCCATGATGACCGCCGCGCTCGAACGCGCCTCGCCGAGCGACCAGCCGTGGATCCGCGGCATGCAGGAAGAGGCATTTGCCGCCGCCGGCGAAGCCGACCGTCGCACTGCCATTTCGCTTGCCGACGACATCCTGACCAAGGGCGGCGGCGACCAGTGAAATTGCCAATCTCCCCCCTTGAGGGCATAGGCGCTAAGATAGGTATTGCCTTGCGGAATCGGGTGTGATTCTACACTGCGATGACACACGAATCGCTTGTTGACGACGGCTGGGCCGAGACGATTGAGCTTCTCGGCGGCGAAGATTTGCTCACGCAGAGCGCCCGCGAGACGAAGGCGTTCCTGCGCCCGCGCGGCGTCAGGTCGGCGAGCGACCTGTTGCGCCTGACACTGGCTTACTGCCTTG